>JBGOYP010000043.1:0-12188 GCA_041479785.1 Candidatus Aminicenantia bacterium
AAAAATCGTCGAATTGGAAGCCCAGCTCGCGCCGGTTCCGAAGCCGGCCGCTAAGGAATCCCCTATCGTCAATCCTGCGACGCGGCGAAATCTTTCAGAAACGCCGGAACGACAGAACATTCCGGCGGCCGAACGGGATATCAACGCCGGGATGGATACGGTCCGGCAGGCCTTTAAGAGAGAGGATTATCAGGCTTGTCTCGACGAAACAAAGAAGATCCTCGACCTGGATCAAAACCATGCCGAGGCCAAGAAATATAGGACGATGGCTGGCATGAAATTGGCGCCCCAGCAAGTAAGCGCGCTCGTCCAGCGCTACGTCCAGGCTTTCAACGACAAAGCCCTGCTTTCCTTTTATCGGGAAAACAGCTCTCCCGAGCTGTTTCAATTGGTTCGCAAGGACGTCGAACTCATTTTGTCGCAGTACGATAACTTCAAGACCGTGGCGTCCAATATCGACCTTCGCTTTCAAGACGCCAGCCGGGCGGAGGCGGGCTTTTCTTCGATTTCGACCGGGGAGCTCAAATCCGACCGTCGAAAGCAAGTCCTGTTCGAGGGGACCTTGACCTGGAGCCTCGAGAAACGGGGAGACCGTTGGACGATTATCCGGATCACGAACCGTCCGGCCGAGAAAAAATAAACGATGAGGAGGAAGCGATGAGATTGCGGACAACCCTTGGGATCGGGTTCTGTTCGATCGCCGTTCTGATGGCGGCGGTGCCGGGTTTATGCCAAGCTCAAAAGCCGCGCATCAAGGTCACCGTCGAAAACGCAAGCATCCGCATCAAGCCGGACGCGGCAAGCGATATCATCGCCAACACGGCCCTCGGAAGCGTCTATGACGTCGAAGCCAAGACCGGAGAGTGGTACGAGGTCAAACACCGGACCAACGTCGGCATCCTCGTCACAGGTTATATCCATGAAATGTTCGTTGAGCTCGAAAAAGCGCCTGGAGACAAAATCGCGGCCAGGGAGGCGCAGGCCAAGGTTCCGCCCCCTCCGGCCCGCGAACCGCCGGCCGCGGAACAGCTCGGCCCGACTCCCGGGATCCATTTCGGGTTCAAACTGGGCGCCCTCGCGGCCTTTTGGTCCGGGTACAATTATGAATACAGCATGACCATGTATGGCGAAACGATGAGGATCACGGATGCCGCAGACAAAAGCGTAGCGATGGGTTTCAATGTCGAGGCGGGAGTTTTCTTTACGAGGAATTTCGAGTTCACCGCCGGGCTGAACATCCTTTCAAAAAAAACCGTTGGAAACTATGGCTTCGAACTGCCGAACATGTATCTCTACAACGATATCGCGACGGATGAGGCCGGAGCGAATCCGAACCGGCGAATCATGGAAGTCGACTTCGGCCTGAATTACCATATCGTCACGGGTGGAGCCCTGACTCCGTATGTTGGGCTCGGCGGCGCTTACGTCATGGCGAAAATGGATTTGCTCGAAGATATTACTTATCAAGAGACGTACTTTTCCGACAATAAACACAGTCTTACGATCACCGACGTAGCGTTAATCGAAAAAGCGGTCAATAAATTCGGATTCTTCGGACGGGCCGGCCTGAATATCGAGATTGCGCGGAACATCTCCGTGTTTCTCGAAGGGAAATATGTCCTCGCCAAGGCGGACGTTCCTCATCCCTTGACGTCTCAAATCGACGCCAATGAGAAACTGAGCCTGGATTTAGGAGGGCCGTCCGCCAGGATCGGGCTCAGGGTTGTTATTTGACGCGTGCGGCGCGCCGATCCCGTTATTTGCGTTTGGGAACGCTGGCCAGCAGGTTTCCCATAGCCGAGCCGATCGCCTCTTCGTCCATCAGTCCCTTCATGAGCATGCCGGCTAAACCGCCCTGTCCTGCTTGGCCGATGCCCTTGTCCTTCCAGACCATGACGCCGGTTTCTTTGTCATACATATAGCCGGAAACTTCCGCATTCCCCGTGCTGCCAAATGTCAGCGTGGTGGCGACGTCGATGAGGCAAATAACCATGACCCAGCGCGCGTCGGGCGGCCCGAGACGCTTGACCCATTCGGGTTTCGCGTCTTTGAGGTCCTCTTCGATGACCGCTCCGACTTCGCCCATCGTATTGCCCAGGCTCGTCCGGTAGCCTTTGTTCCTTATGATTTTTTCCGTCGCTCCCGTGATCTGTTTATCCAGATTCACGTTAATTTTTTTTTCGACACGGAGATCGACCGCGGGCAGGACGACGATTCTGTCGATCGAAGTAAATTCAAAGCCCGGACTTAAAAAGATGGGCGGTTTAAGCGGCACCGCGCAGCTTACGGAAAAAAACAACGTCGCCAGAAAAGCCCATTTGAAAAGACGTCCCGTTCTAGATTCCATGGCCTATCCCTCCTTTTTTCTAAGTAACGTTTTATAAGCAAGCCTTAGGGATTCAAGAAATTCTTTGTTGTCCGGATATACCAGATTTCGCAGGAGGACTTCGTTTGTCCATAAAACTCGACCATCGCGGCAGGAGATCAAAGCCACGTCGAGCAACATCGTGGACATCGTCGAATGGATTTCCCCGGTGTATTGATTCCAGAAACCGCCCGGCCCGACTTTGACCCTCAAGTATTGGGCTAGAATCGCTAAATTTTCATCCAGAGAAGCGATGGAATTCAGGAAACTCTTCGCCTCTTCGGGGACAATTCCTCGGGCGAGCTTATTGGAAAAGGAATTGAGCTGATCGCAGGCAGGGTCGAGGATCGCGGTATCCAAGGATTCCGGTTCAGCCACTTTGTACGCCCTGGTTTCGACTTCCTTTTTCGCCCAAGAAAGGAGCCGATCCTTAAAGGCCGGCCCTTGGTTTTCGGATTCCGGGAGGACGGCTTCGGTCCGTATTTCTTCAAACCTCAAGAGCGGCTGAAGAATAAGGATGCGGGTATCCGGATGAATCTCCGTTGCGGGGCGGACAGATGGCGCCGTGGTAATCGGCGCCGTGGTGCAAGCGCAAAAAAAACCAATCACTGCGAGTGCCAGGATTAGCCAATACCGTTTTGTGATAAACAACGGACACCTCCTTTCGCCGTTTTGAATAGTTTTAAAAGCAAAATGCCTCTCCGAGAAAGACGTTCCGAGAGATGTCGACCTTCGCTCCCCGGAAGTATTATAGGACCCTCTGATGAAGCCTACGCTCTTTTAGCTCGGCTTTGATTATTAATACATATTTTGAATAAAGTCAATCACGGCTATCCTGCCTTTGCCCCAGATCTGATTGTCAAAGGTTCCGTCTTATGTCGTCTCCTGATCTTCCAGTACTTAGGGAAGGCGATGATATGCAGCATGACCAAGGCGATGAACGGAATCCTGTCCGGATCGGGCCGCATCCGTCGCTTCGGCGATCGCCATATCGCGGCCAACGCCCGGAGATGGCTCCGAAAATATCTTTTGAACGAGTAGCTCCTCGAATATAGCTTCGTGTACTGGCGGTAGAATTCCCTGCGGGGAAGCTTTGTCGGTAAAACCGAATGGGTGAAATCGAAGAAGTTGTAGTTGCGAATAGCAAGTCGATCCGCGTTTTTCTCGTAGAGCTCGGTCCCGGGGAGGGGCGTCAGGACCGTGAAAACGGGCCGGAAGAGCTCCATCTCGCACACGCGGTGGAAGAGATCGTGGAAATCGTCCCGGGTGAATTCGGGGTTGATGATGATATGGGGGGAAATCATGATCCCGATTTTCTTGAGAAGCCGGACCGCTTCGATGTTCGTCCGGGAGGTGACTTTTTTGTTCAAACCGCTCAGCTCGTCGTCCTTGAACGATTCAATACCGACCAGAAGATAATTCAGGCCGATATCCTTCAAGGCCTCCATGAGGTCGGGATTGTTCACGATCGTGTCGGCCCGGGCGTACATCATGAACTTCTTGCGGATCCCCCGCTCACGCACGAGCTCGACTAGCCGCCAAGCTCGCTGGATGCTGTGGAGCGTGTTATCATCGGCAAAACAAACGAGCTCGACCTCTTCCGGCATCGCGGCGATCTCGTCCACGACGGATTCGGGGCTCCGGGCGAGATATTTTCCGTCCATGATCTTCCAGCAGGCGCAAAAAGTGCAGCGAAAGGGACATCCCCGGCTCGTCATGATCAGTCCGGTTTTGTTGTTCATGGAGTCCCGATATCGGCCGCGGTACTGGAGGGTCGAGCGCCTGTCGGGAAACGGGAGAAGGTCGAGGTTCTTGTTGAAGGGCGCCCGTTCCGTAAAATGCAGGGCCCCGTCTCTGACCAGGGCGATATTTTTGACGCCTTCGACGTTCCTGCCCGCGTCCATTAAGCCGACATACTCCTTGAAGGAGTCGTCCGCCGCGCCCAGAAAGACGACATCGACGATCGGCAGGGCGAAGTCCGCGGGGAGCACCGTGGCATGATGCCCGCCCACGACCGTTTGGATGTTCCTGTCGAATTTTTTGACCTCCCGGAGGACGGACAGGGCGTTATTGTAATCGCAGGTGTAGGCCGTAATGCCGACGAGGCCGGGACGGAATCGAGACAAAGCCCGTTCGAGGTTTTGATCGATGCGCATGTCGAGGATCTGGACGTCGTAACCCGCGGCCGCGGCCGCGAGGTATTCGAGCTCTAAAGGCTCGTCGTGATTAGGCGCCAGAAGATTCCGGTTTAAAGGCGGCTTGACCAAAAGGATCTTCATCACCAATATTATACTCTGGAAAATCCCTTAATTTCTCCCCTCAATATTTCCTTTATATTTCTGCCGATATAGGCTTTCTATTAAATTCCCAATATATTGCGGTCAACCTTCCAGTCGCTCTTTTTCAGCTTCGCGGTGCAAGCCGTCCAGCCTTTTCATCACCTCATCGACGACCAATTGCTTTTTGTCATCCCGAAAACCAGCCTTGTCCCTGATCGCGCCGCGGAATTCCCGGCAAGCGATGACCGGACTTACAGCCATGACGAGCCTATCACGGACGATCAGGTCCTCGCTCATCTCTCCGGCGGGATTGATCCGCAGGATATTGCCGTTGATGGCTATCAAGACCATGAAATCAAACGTTTTGATGTAGGAGTCGATTTCCCGGACTCCGCGCTTGCTCCCCGGATCCCAGGGGCGGAATCGGGTGCCCGCGGGGTAAACCAACACTATTTTACCGCCGGCCTTGGCTCCAGCGAGCGATTTCATGGCGGCCCGGTTGATGGATTTGCTTTTAATGACCTCCTGAACGAGTTCCCGGGGTTCCTTGATTTTGCTCCGGACGATTTCGAGATAGCGGCTCGGATAGATGACGATCCGCGTATAGGCTTCTGTTAAAGCGCGAATAAACGGATTTTGCTCGTGGAGTTTAATACCGGCTATGGCTACGATGGAATCGGCCGCCTCGCGGCCTTCTTCGCCGAGCCGGGAAAGAAAATACATCAGGGCGGGCAGGTCGGCGTTGCTGTAATGTTCGGAGAGAATGAGGCCCGATCGACCCGCCCGGGTCAGCGTGTGCAGTTCTAAGAGGTGGGAGGCATTCCGCAGTCCGCTCCCCTCCTCGAGGTTTTCCTCGATCATCGAATCGATCAAAGCCCGGATAACGGAATTCCCTTTCTGAAAAACATGGCCCTTGTCAATGTCGGGAGATCCCCGGGACAGGCGAATCATCCGCCCGATCGTCTCTCTATATCGGGCGATGATCGGTTCCATGGGCGGTGTCGCTTCTTCGTGAATGCATAACTATCGCCGGACCACGCCCGATTCAGACCGCCTCGAGTTCGGCCATGAGCTCGGCGATGAGTTCCTTGACGGTTATGATTTTATTGACCCGGTAGGCATTCTGGCCGCAGAAGATCAGGCCGTTATCGACATCTCCGAGATAGGAATTGACGAGGGCCAGGGCGATGCAGTACTTGGCCTCGGCGACCTTACAGGCGGTCAAGCAGCGGTATTCGCACTTGATTTGGAGCTTGTCCACGACCTCGAGTTTTTTCAGGAATTTGTTCCGGATGGCCCTCCCCGGCATTCCGACGGGACTCTTGATGATGACGATGTCTTCTTCCCGGGCGTCGAGATAGCTCTGCTTGAATTCCCGGGAGACGTCGCATTCTTCGGTGCACACGAAGCGGGTGGCCATCTGGACCCCGGAAGCTCCAAGGGACAGCATCCGGGCGATATCCGCGCCGGTGTAAACCCCTCCGCCGGCGATGACCGGAATTTTTTGCCCGAAGCGATCCTCGAAGGGTTTGACGGCTTCCAGGATCTCAGGAATGAGTTTTTCCAGGGAGTAATCGTCGATATTCTGGAGCTGTTCCGGGGAGAATCCCAGGTGTCCCCCCGCCAGGGGGCCTTCCAGAATCAGGGCGTCCGCCGTCCGGGCGAAACGTTTCTCCCACGATCGTAGGATCAATTCGGCGACCCGTCCGGAGCTGACGATGGGAACGAGGTTGACCGCAGGGTCTTCAACGAGACGGGGAAGCTTGGCCGGCAGGCCGGCCCCATAGACGATCATCTTGATGCCCTCCCGGACTGCGGCCAGGATCAGATCGTCCACGTTGCTGAGCACACCCATGAAATTGACGGCCAAGTGGCCGTCCGTCATGCTTTTTGCCTTCCGGATCTCCAACTCCAAGGCTTCCCGGGATGCTTTTTCGTATTCGTTTTTGGAGGCCTCGGGGTCACCCAGGCCGATGCTGGAGATGGTGCCGACGGCCCCTTCCCGGGCCACCGCGGCGGCCAGAGAAGAGAGCGAAACCCGCACGCCCATCCCGCCTTGAACGATGGGTACGTCGGCTGTGATACTGCCGATTTTAAGCTTGGGGATTTTCATTCCAGCTTCCGAACCTCTTTACAACCAGGCAGGCGTTGCCCCCTCCGAAACCGAACGAATTGCTCAAGGCCGCCCTGAGATTCAGATACTCGGTGCCTGAGGTCACGTAATCCAGGGGACACTCCGGGTCGCGTTCTTCGAAATTAATCGTCGGCGGAATCCTGCCCGTAGCGATGCTCATCACCGTGGCCGCGAATTCCACGGCCCCGGCCGCGGCCAGGAGGTGTCCGATCATCGACTTGATCGAACTGATTTTCAGACGAAGCGCGTGTTCGCCGAAGACTTTTTGGATGGCTGCGCTCTCGATTTTGTCGTTCATGACCGTGGAGGTTCCGTGGGCATTGATATAGCCGATAGCGGCTGGTTCCAACTCTGCGTCTTTGAGAGCCGACCTCATCGCCCGGATCATGCCGTTGCCGTCGGGCTCCGGAGCGGTGAAATGAAAAGCGTCGGCGGTATTTCCATAGCCCGTAAGCTCGGCAAGAACCCTGGCTTGGCGCTCGTGGGCGTGTTCGAGCGTTTCCAGGACGACGACGGCGGATCCTTCGCCCATGACGAACCCGTCGCGGTTCTTGTCGAACGGGCGACTGGCTTTTTCGACACAGTCGTTCCGGGTCGACATCGAACGCGTGCCGCAAAAACCGGCGAAAGGAAGCGGGCTCACGCTGGCCTCGGACCCTCCGGCCAGCATGATGTCGGCATCGCCCCGCTGAAGAATACGAAAGGCATCGCCGATGGCGTTGGCGCCGGTGGAGCAAGCCACGGACGGAGCGGATAGAGGACCTTTGAGCCCATGTTTGATGGAGACCATGCAGGCGGCTGTATTTATCAAACTTTTGGATACAATGAAAGGGCCCAGAGACTTCGGCCCTTTATCCCGGAGGAGGGCATGGCCTTCTTCGATCGCCCCGGCCCCGCCGATACCGGACCCGATGATGACCCCGGCCCGATTCTGGTCGAAGGCGGATCCGTTCAACCCGGCGTCCTGGACGGCTAAGGCCGCGGAGGCCAGGGCGAAATGGGTGAATCGGTCTAAACGGGTGATGGTTTTTTCTTCGATCCAGTTTTCGGGACGGAAGTCTTTGACCTCGGCAGCCATCTGGGATCGATACTCCGAAGGATTGAAATGCGTGATCCGGCCGATTCCGTTGCAGCCTTGGAGCAGGGCGCCCCAAAAAGCGTCCACTCCGATTCCGATCGGACTGACGACTCCGATCCCGGTGACGACGACCCGGTGCTCGCGTCTTTCTTTCCCGCGGGTGATCATTTTTTCCGTTTTTTCATCCCGTTGGATCATGATTCGCCAGCGAAAAACCCGCAGCCGCCCCATTCCGGAAGAAGCGCAGGCGCGGGTAATTGATTGCCGTCGGCTCGCTAATTTTCCGAAGCTTCAACGGAAAATATTATAGCACACTTGCCCACTCCGGCCGTTATTTTTATCCCGAGCGTATTTAAAAAAATATTTTGAACCTTTTCCACGGTCTTTACGTCTATAAGGGTAAGATCCGAAGAGTCGAGGTATGCCATGAAAAAGTGGATTCTGCGCGGCTTCGCCGCCATGTTCATCCTGGTCTTCTTCTATTTCCTATTCGCCTGCGGTAAGAAAAAAGAGGCGACGAAGCTCATCTCCGTCACCCGGGGCGACATCCAGGAAAAAGCTTTAGCCGTCGGGACGATCGAACCCGAGCGGGAGACCAAGGTCAAATCGACCATCCCGGGGATCGTCTCGGAGGTGCTCTTCAAGGTCGGCGACGCTGTGAAGGCGGGCGCGCCCCTCTTCAAGATCTCTCCCAATCCCACGCCGCTCGAATACGTCGAAGCCCGCCGGAGCATGGAAGTCGCCGAAGTGTCCATGAAAAAGCTGAAAACCGACTGGGAGCGCCAACTGGAGATGTTCAAGAGGTCCTTGATATCCCAGTCCGACATGGAAGCCGTCGAGAGCTCGTATCAAGAGGCAAACATCCGCTACAAGATCGCCATGGACCGGCTCGAGCTCCTGGAAAAGGGTCGGATCAGCATATCCAACGTGGAGATCAACTCCATCATCAAAGCCCCGGCCACCGGCATCATTCTTTCACAGAACGTGTTCCAGGGAGATCCGGTCGTGCCGCTGACCAATTACCAGCCCGGGACAGAGCTCTGTTCCCTGGCCGACATGGAGAGCCTCCGATTCAAGGGTACCGTGGACGAGATCGACGTGGGCAAGCTCGTCGCCGGAATGGACGCCGAGATCCAGATCGGAGCCCTGCCCGACACGAAGATCGTCGGCCGGGTCGCCCGGATCTACCCCAAGGCCAAGAAGGAAGGGAACGCGACTCTCTTCGATATCGAAATCTCCCTCCATAATATCGGCGGGACGACCCTGAGAGCCGGTTTTTCGGCCACGGCGAGCATCCGCATCCGCGACCGCAAGCAGGTCCTCATGCTCCCCGAGCGACTGGTCATTTTCGAGAACGGCAAGCGCTTCGTCGAGATTCCCGAGGGTCAGCCCGGCGAATCTGAAAAGACCAAGAAGATCGAGATCCAGACCGGTCTGTCCGACGGCCTCAATACCGAGATCCTGTCCGGCGTCAAGGAAGGCGACAAAGTCGTCGAACGGCCCCCCCGCGAGATCAAATAAGCCAAGCCCATGATCGGCATTTTCTTCCGCAACCTGGCCCGGGATCTCATCCGCCAGCCGCTCCGGACCACATTGACCCTGTCCGGCGTGGTCTGGGGGACGTTCTCCGTCGTCCTGCTCATCGCCTTCGGGGATTCGGTCTCGAAGGCCCAGGTCAAGAGGTTCCACGGCATGGGACAGGGGATCGTCCTCATGTTCCCGGCCCGAACGACTCTGCCTTGGCAGGGATTTCTTAAAGGCAAGCCCGTGCGCGTCACCCCGGAAATGGTCGAGGCGATTCCGGAGAAGGTCCCCGGCATCGAAGTGATCAGCCCCGAGTTCATCGGCAGCCGACTCATCAGCTACGGCCGGAAGGAGTTCCGCAATACGGTTCGCGGCGTCAATCCCGGTTTCGAGCGGATGCGCAACACCATCGCCGAGACGGGCCGGTTCATCAATCCGGAAGATATGGCCGGCCGCAGGCGGGTCTGCATGATCGGCGATGTCTTGGCCCAGGACCTTTTCGATAGGCTCGATGTCGTGGGCGAGACGATCTTCATCGACAAGGTCCCCTTCACCGTCGTCGGCGTGATGCGCAAAAAGCTTCAGAACTCCAACTACAACGGCCAGCGCGACGAACGCTGCGCTTTTATCCCCTGGACGACATTCGCGGCGCTTTATGGAGACAAGTACGTTTCGAACTTTATTTTCCGTCCGCTTGAGCTCCGCCGGACCAAGGCGGTCAGCGAGGACATCAAGAAGCATCTGGCCAAGCTGATCGGTTTCAATCCGGCCGACCCGGACGCCGTCTTTCTCTGGGACACCATGGATTTCGAGAAACAGTTCACCACCTTTTTTGCGGCGTTCACCGTCTTCCTGGGGGTCATCGGTTCGTTCACCCTTCTTGTCGGCGGCGTGGGCGTCGCTTCGATCATGCGCGTGGTCGTCGAGGAACGGACGCGCGAGATCGGGATTAAGCTGGCCGTGGGTGCCCGCCGCCGGACGATCCTATGGCAGTTCTTCAGCGAGTCGCTGATGATCATGCTCTTGGGCGGGCTCGTTGGATTCGGTCTCTCGGCCGGCGCGCTCCAGGCGGTCAAAGCCTTCCCCGCGGGAAGTTTCACCGATTTCGTCGGGATCCCTGTCCTCAATCCGCTGGTCATCGTATCGACGATCCTTATTCTGCTCGTGATCGGCGTCGTAGCCGGGATCATTCCCGCCCGGACGGCGGCTTCGACCGACCCGATCGCCGCCTTGAGGAAATAAGCTGAGGTCATGGCATGAACCTGACTCTGCCTCGCTTTTTCTGGAGCGAATTTCGGAAGCGCCGGAAGAAGGCCTCGCTCATCACCTTCGCCCTTTTCTGGGGGACGCTATCCATCCTCCTCCTCATGGCGTTCGGCCAGGGCATGTCCCAGCAGTCCAGAATCAGCTTCAGCGGGCTCGGCGAGACCCTGATCATGATCACCGGAGGCCAGGCGTCCTTGGCCTTCGAAGGGCTTCCCAAGGGCCGAGCGATCCGCCTCTATCGGGAGGATATCGCTTATCTCCGGGAAAGGATCCCCGAGATCCTGCGCATCGTGCCGGAATCGTATAACAACTGGCAAGTTTCAGCCGGCGGCAAGGAGGTCAACCGCGGCGTTCACGGCACGACGGCCGACTTCGCCGTCATGCGGACCCAAGTTCCCCAGATGGGCGGCCGCTTCCTCAATCCCGACGACGTCGCCCAAGGCCGGAAGATCGCCTTTCTCGGCTGGAATGTAGCCCGGGACCTTTTCGGGACTGCGGATCCCGTCGGGAAACAGATCATCATCAATCGCATCCCCTTCACCGTCATCGGAATTCTGCAAAAGAAGCTGCAGGATTCGATGTACCAGGGGCCCGACGCCGACCAGATCTACGTCCCGTTCTCGTCGTTCTTGATGATCGACAACCAGCCGTACCTCGATCGCATCCATATTCAACCGCGGGAAGCCGGCCAGTCCATGCTGATCGAGGAGCGAGTCCGGGTCCTGCTCGGGCGGAAATACCGCTTTAACTCCAAGGACCGCTACGCCCTCGGCATCTGGAACACCATCGAGGACTCCAAGGAAGGCCTGGCTATCTTTAAGGGGATCGAGATCTTCCTCGGCATCATCGGGGCGTTGACGCTGCTTATCGGCGCCGTGGGCGTGACCAACCTGATGTACGCCGTGGCCAAAGAACGAACCAAGGAGATCGGCATTAAGCTGGCTATCGGAGCCCGGAGGAGGGTCATCGTCCAGCAGTTCATCCTGGAAACGATGTTCATCTTCAGCAAGGGGACGTTCTGGGGATTCATCACCGCTTTCAACCTCGTCCACCTCATCCGCCTCGCCCCGGTTAATTACGACTCTTTTGGGATCGAGGCATACCTCCTCCGCCCGGTGTTCTCTCTGCAGATCTTCCTTGCTTACTTCGTCGTCCTGGGCCTGCTAGTCTTCCTCTCTGGAATCTTTCCGGCGTGGCGCGCATCCCGGTCGAATCCCATCGAATCGCTCCGCTATGAATAGAGGGCCGTCATGATCGAACTTCGAGGAATCAAAAAGGTCTACCAGATGGGTAGCCAATCGTTGGAGGCGCTCCGGGGCGTATCGCTCAAGCTCGTCAAAGGCGAGTTCGTCTCCATCATGGGACCTTCGGGATCGGGCAAATCGACGCTGATGAACATCATCGGCTGCCTGGACACGCCGACGGCGGGAGAGTATGAGCTCGACGGCGACAACGTGGCGGGATTATCGTTTGACCAACTGGCGGCCGTGCGTAACCGCAAGATCGGCTTCGTCTTCCAGAACTTCAACCTTCTGCCGTACG
>JBGOYP010000044.1:0-12149 GCA_041479785.1 Candidatus Aminicenantia bacterium
GGCCAGGACAGGCTCTGTTGTTTCCGCACGACGTCGAGGCTGTACTGGTCGACGAGAACGAGGACGATGCCGCGGTCGGCGCGGGCGGAGTCGGCGAACAGCCGCAGCCGCGCGTCCCAGGATTTCCATTCGAGAACGCGGAAGAAGCCGAGAACCTGGAAAAGCCCGGCCAGGGCGAAGGCGGCGATGCCGACAAGGACGCCGCGCAGGGCTTTGTTTCTCAACCGGAATCCTTTATTTTAGTAGACCGATATTTTGTTTGAACCGCTGCGTCCGGACGGGGTCGATCCCCGGCATCCGGCCAAGCGAAGAGATCGTGCCGTTCAATTGCTCGATGCGCTGTTCGGGCGAAGGGTGGGTCTTGAACCAGCCCTTGCCCGCGGCGGCGGAAGAATCGCCCACCATCGTCCTCAAGAACCGGATGATCCCTCCGGGTTCATACCCCGTGGACGTCCCGAATTTGACCGCGAGCCCATCGGCCTCAAACTCCGATTGCCGGTCGTAGCCGCGCACGACGAGCTGCTCGACGATGTCGCTCAGCACGCCCTCAAAAATGGTCGTGAGCTGGGCGATCTCCTGCGGGCCGTAGCGCCGGAGGGCTTGCGTTCCCAGGAACGTAAAAGCGTCGGTCAGCCGCGATTTCTTGATGGCTTGAAGCCCGTGCTTCGCGCAGACGTGGCCGACCTCGTGGGCAAGGATCAAGCCGAGCGTTTCCTCGTCCCGGCACCGGCGCAGCAGACCTTTCGTCACAAATACCATCCCCCCGGGCGCGGCCATCGCGTTGACCTCGTCGGTATCGAGGACGAGAAAATGATAGCCGGCGTATATTTCGGGCCGGTCCGAGTAAAGGGCGACCGCGTTCCCGACCAGGTTGACATATTGAGTCAGGGCGTCGTTCTGGTAGACGGGATACCGTCCGAGGATCAACGCGGATACGGACCGGCCGATGTAGTATTCTTCCTCTTCGGTGATCTCGGCGAACGAACTGCGCAGCTTCTGGCCCGCTTCCACGAACGGCCTGGCTTCGTCGACCACCCGATTCGCGGTGTCCAGGATGTCCGTGCCCGGCGGAAGCATAGAGCACGAGGCCAACGTCATTACGGCACCGAAGGCGACGAAACCCCCGCCCAGGACCTTGGCGAGTTTCATCGGGCACCTCGGTAATCGCCCAGCCGCCCCTTTTTAAGAAAATCCTCGACCTGGGCCAGCCCGACCCTGATTTCGACCATCCGGTCGACCCACGCGAAATTCACGTCGCCGTGCCGGGCCCGGTAGCCGTCCTCGACCTGTTTGTTGAAACCCTTGCCGGCCAAAGCGATTTCGTTCGCGGTGGCCTGGGTCTTCATGGTCCCGGGCTGGGCCGTCAGCTGGACTTTCGGCGTCTCGACGGCGCTTCCGTGCACCCAGCCCGCGATGCCCGACGCCGTTCTCACCTGCATCCAGCCGCCGGCCTCACCGATTTTTTCGAGCTGGTCGCCCGCCTTGAGGGCGAGGACGATGGGGTCGAAAAATCTCGGATTCTTGCGGAGCCCGGTCGCTTGGATTTTGACAACGAGCACGTTCGCCGCGGCGACGGCCAGGACCAGGAGCGCGACGGCGAGCAGAACGGGAACAGGCCTCGATTTTGCCATCCTCCCAACTCCTTTGTGAACGATGTCCATGTTAGGGTCTCACCGAAGACAAGTCAATCCCCGCGCCGGCCGCGATCAGCTTCTCTTTGATGAGGCTGTTGCGCTGGACGGGTTTATCGTTTTTGATTGCGATATAGAGCGCCTTGTACGACCCGATGACGATACTCAGCTTTTTTGCCCGCGTCAACGCGGTGTAGAACAAGTTCCGCTGGAGCATGATGAAATGCTGGGTCAGGAGCGGCAGGACGACCGCCTGGTACTCGCTGCCCTGGGACTTGTGGACGGAGACGGCATAGGCCAGGACGAGGTCGTCCATCTCGTCTTTCTCGTAAACCACCGGCCGGCCGTCGAAATGGACCACGACCCGGTAGCGGACCTTGTCGATGTGAACGACGCTCCCGACGTCGCCGTTGAAAACGTCTTTTTCATAATCGTTGCGGACCTGCATGACCTTGTCGCGGAGCTTGATCTCGCGGGCACCGACCCATATTCCTTCGGCCGAGCCGTTGAGCCGGCGCTGGAGCTCGGCGTTCAAGCGGTCCACGCCGACGCCGCCCTTGTACATCGGGCTGATGACCTGGATCTGCGGCGAGAGCGGCGGAAGCCCGAGTTTCCGCGGGATGCTGTACCCGCAGAGGTTGAGGATGGTCTTGAAGACCTTGCCCGCGTCCTCCTGATGAATGAAATAAAAGTCCGAGTCATTGTCGTCCCGGCTCGGATAGACGATCTTCTCGCCCCGGTTGATGCGGTGGGCGTTGGCCACGATCAGGCTGTCGCGCTCCTGGCGGAAGATCTCGTCGAGCCGGACGACGCTCACCTGCCCCGACTCGATGAGGTCGCGCAGGAGCGTGCCGGGGCCGAAGGCGGGAAGCTGGTCCTTGTCGCCGACAACGATAAGCCGCATCGACGTCGGAATGGCTTTGAGCAGCGCGTCCGTCAAGGCCAGGTCGACCATCGAGAATTCGTCGATGATGATCGCGTCGCCGGCCAGCGGCCGCCGCGCGTTGCGGCGGAAGCCGTTCTCCCTGGGATTGTATTCGAGCGTCCGATGGATGGTCTTGGCGTCTTTCCCCGTGGTCTCGGACAGGCGTTTCGCCGCCCGCCCCGTCGGCGCCGCGAGAAGCACCGACCGTCCCCAGCGGTCGAACACGGCCGTGACCGCCCGGATGATCGTCGTCTTTCCCGTTCCCGGCCCGCCGGTGATGACCAGGATCTTCTTCTCGAAGCTTTCCCGGATGGCCCGTTTCTGGGTTTCGGAGAAGGACAGCTTGACCTCTCGCTCGACTTCGGCGATCACGCCGGCGATGTCGAAAGGCGGCGGGAAAAAGGGCGCGCGGGCCAGGTCGTGGATCGCGCGGACGACGTCTTGCTGGGCGCGATAAAAATACGGGAGATAGACGGCCGTGTCCGAGGGAAGGGCCTCCTTGACGACGAGCCTCGCTTGTTCGAGCTCCCCCAGGGCCCTCTCCACCGTCTCGGCGGACGCGTCGAGCTCCGTCCGGCCGCGCTCGGCGAGCTGGCCAGCATAGGAAAAAACGTGGCCTTGCTCGTTGTCCTTTTCCAGAAGATACAAGAGGAAGGCTTTGACGCGCTCGACCGAGGCCGGGTCCATCCCGAGCTTCAGGGCGATCTGGTCGGCGGTTTTGAACCCGATCCCCCAGACCTCGAGGCAGAGTTGATAAGGGTTGGTTTTCAAAACCTGATAGGATTTCCGGCCGTAATGCCGATAGATCTTCGTCGCCAGGCTGGTCGAGACGTTATGCTCCTGGAGAAAAATAATGAGATCCCGAATTTCCTGGTGTTCTTCCCACGATTTTTTGATTTCGCGGAGCTTGGCCTCGCCGACCCCGGCAACCTCCTTCATCCGGTCCGGAGCGTGCGAGAGGATGTCGAGCGTCTCTTCGCCGAAGGCTTTGACGATGCGCTTCGCGAGAACGGGGCCGATGCCTTTAATCAAGCCGCAGGACAGAAATTTTTCGATACCTTTGATGCCCGCCGGCAGGACGGGGGCAAAATGTTCAGCCTTGAACTGGGGGCCGAATTTAGGGTTGAGTTCCCAGGCGCCCGTGACTTTCAGCCGTTCGCCGGGCGAGAGCGGCGGGAAGTTTCCGACGACGACGTGTGTTTCGCCGTCCTCGACCATAAACTTTAGGACGGTATAGCCGTTGTCGGGGTTATAAAAAAGGATCTGCTCGATCGTGCCTTCGATCTCGTCCGGCATTTGAACCTTATCTTATTTTAATAGAGGCTCACGGTCAACTTCGGGGGATCCGTCCGTGAACTGTGTTCTCTGGTTGACGGGTACGGCGCTTCGTGCTACTTAATCCTCATGAGGGTTTTGCGCCTCCTTTCGAACGCGCTTGTGAGCGGCGTGTTCTTCGCCTTCCTCCTGGGCCTCCTCGTCGCCGACCTCAACATCAACCTCGTGGTGACACCCCTTCATCTCGCCGGGCTCACCGTTTATCTCCTGCCCAGCTACGGCCTGCTCGCCGCGCTCCTCTGTTTTTTCACCGCCCTCGCCTATCGCTTCATCACCGGGAAAAAAGCGCCCACAGCGGCGCTCTCTCCGTCCTTTTTATCCCTGAGCCTTCCGCTCCTGACCCTTCTGGCGCTGGTCGTGATCCGGGAGAACTATATTTATTTTCTTTCCTTCAACGTCCCCGCGGTTCAAATGCTGATGCAGATGCAGATGGCTGTCCTCTTCATCATGGCCATCGGCGGCCTGGTCCTTCGCTATCAACATCTCCATCGCCGGCGGAGGCCGCTCACCTGGCCGCTCTTCGGCGCGCTCGTGGCCGCGTCCCTGGCCTTGGCCGCGGGACTGCGCGTGAATTTTCCCCAACCCCAACCCGCCGTCCCATGGACGACGCTCGAGACCAAAACCATCGATAAAAAAGTCACGGTCGTGCGTTTCGATGGGCTCAATTTCAACACGGTCCTCGCCCTCACCAACGAAAAAAAACTTCCGAACTTCCAGTGGCTCATGGAGCGCGGCGGTTGGGGGCGTCTCGCCGGCTTCACGCCCAGCGACCCGGTGGTCCTCAACGCCTGCTTCGGCACGGGAAAACTCCCGGGAAAACATCGCCGGATTTCGGATGTCCGATACAGGATTCCGACCCTCTCCGTCTCTCTCGAGGTCGTGCCTCGGTTCATTCTTTTCCGCCAGCTCAAGCGGTTCGGACTTCTCAAAATCGAGCCCCGTGACGCCCCCCTCGCGGCCAAAGACCTGGACGCCATTTTCGCAGCCTGCGGCGTCGCCGTCGTCCACCAGGACCGGCCCGCGGTCGGGCCCGACCCGGGCAAACCGAATCCGAAGACCGATAAGCTCTTCCTCACGCTCTTCCCGAACGCCCCGTCCGAAACCTCGTGGATTTTCTCCCAGGTCCGGCAGGCGTTTTATCGCGACGCCGCGGCCCAGGAGCGGGCCTTAGCGGCCAAAACGGACGCGCCTCAGCTCTTCATCCTGGGTCTGGACGGCCTCAACACGGCCCAGACGTACTTCACGAAATACAGCGAGCCCGGCGCATTCGTCGACCTCCGGCAGGACGACATCCAGAGGTACGGTGCCGTCATCGAAAAATATTACGAGTTCTATGACGGGATCATCAGCGCCTACCTGGCATCCTTGAAAGAAGACGAGCTGTTCATCGTCTATTCCTCGTTCGGCTCGGAACCCTTGCCGTTCTGGAAAAGGGTGGTCGAATGGATCCTGGGCAACGCGGCCGTCTCGGCCTATCACGAACAGGCTCCCGACGGCGTCGTCTTTTTTTACGGAAAAAACGTCCAGCGGGGCAAGAACGTCGGCGTTCTCAGGCTCATCGACCTCGCCCCGACCATCCTATATGATGTCGGCCTGCCCGTGGGCAAAGACATGGACGGCGTCGTCCGCGGGTCGGTTTTCGACCCGGAATTCACGGGCGAGAACCCGCTCCTGACGATCTCCTCCTATGAAGACGTGACGATTAAAAAGCCGGCGAAGTAGAAATCCGGACGGCGGGGGTCAGCGGACGAACTTCAGGATCCGGCGCCAGCGCGCTTTGGGGATGAAACGGACCAGCTTCTTCAACCGGTCCGCGAGGCTCGTTTTCTGGTAGGCGTCCCGCTCGGCGTCGTAGGAAAAATAGATCATCCACGGGCGCCCCTTGATGTACGACAACGGCAGGAATCCCCAATAGCGCGAATCCGCGCTGTTGTCGCGGTTGTCGCCCATGACGAAGATGTGACCCTCCGGGACGGTGACCGGGCCGTAGTTGTCGCGGATGGCGTCGTCGTAATGATAGGCGTCGTTCTTGGGATAAACCTGGCTGTCGCTGTGGACTTTGTACGGCTCGTTGAGGGGCTTGTCGTTGACGACGACCTGCTTGTTCTTGATCTCGAGCTTTTCGCCCGGCAGGCCGATAACCCGTTTGACGTAATCCTTGGCCAGTTCGTTCGGATACTTGAACACGACGATATCCTGACGCCGGAGGTCGCGCCGCGGGAGGAGGGCCCGGTCGAGGGCCGAGGTCCCGCCCGTATAAACAAGCTTGTTGACGAGAAGAAAATCGCCGACGAGCAGCGTCGGCTCCATCGAGCCGGTCGGGATCTGAAACGCCTGGACGACGAAGGTCATGACGAAAAAGACGAACACGGCCGTCTCCGCGATCAGCTCGAAATATTCGCGGAAAACGCTCTTGTCGCGCTTTTTTTTCTCGGCCGTTTCGGGCGTTTCCAACATTTTAGACCACAAAAAGAGAGATACTATACCGGAAAACGGCGAAATCATCAACTCCGGCGCTTTATGCTATACTGGGCTCGTGAATTTCACTCTGTTCGGTTACCCGAAAGCGGGCAAGACGACGCTGTTCGACATCCTGACCGGGGCTCATGTCCAAGTCGCCGCCTTCGAGGACGGCCAGCGCGCCCCGAACGAGAAAATCTGCCCCCTGCCCGACGCCCGGCTGGACCGGATTTCGGCCCTCTATCCTGAAAAGAAAAAATCCCCGGCCGCCGCGGATTTTATCGACCTGGCGGGGATCTCCTACGGCGAGGTCAAAAACAGCGTCTTTCTCAACGCCCTGCGGAAAGCGGACGGCTTGGTCCATGTCGTTCGCGGCTTTCACGACGAGGCCGTCCCCCATGCCAAGCCGGCGATCGCCCCCGCCGACGATATTCGGGCCATGGAGGACGAGCTCATCTTGGCCGACCTCATCTCCGCCGAGGGCCGGCTCGAAAAACTCGACAAGGACTTGAAGAAGATGAAAAGCCCGGAGGGCGAGAAGGAACGCGAGACCCTCGGACGGCTGAGGAGCCATCTCGAAACGGGACGCCCGCTTCGGGACGCGCCGATGGCCGAAACCGAGGAGAAACAGGTCCGTCCGTTCGCCTTTCTCAGCCAGAAACCCATCCTGCACATGATAAACGCGGACGAATCCGACAGCCGGCGGCTCGCCGAGGTTGCCGCCGCATCCGGACCGCGGTCGCGGTCTTCCGCCGTCCTCGCGTTCTGCGGCAAGATCGAACGCGAGATCTCGGAGGTCGAGAACGAGGACGATAAGCGGACGTTCCTGGCCGAATACGGCCTCGCCGAACCGACCCCTGACCGCTTTTTCCCGGCCGCCCTGGCCGTCATGAGCACGATCTTTTTCTATACGATCGGAAAAGACGAGGTCCGGGCCTGGCCGATCCGCTCCGCGTCTTCGGCCCTCAAAGCCGCGGGGTCGATCCATTCCGATATCGAGCGGGGATTCATCCGGGCCGAGGTTGTCCCCTGGTCGACGCTTGTCAAACTCGGCTCGCTCCAAGCCGCCAAAGACCGGGGCGCCATCCGCCTGGAGGGAAAAGACTACGTCGTCCGCGACGGCGACGTCATCTATTTCAGGTTCGCCGCATGACCGCGCCCTTCCGCATCGTCGCCCGAGACCCCGGGTCCGCGGCCCGCGGCGGCGTCATCTCGACGGGGCATGGCTCCATTGAAACGCCGGCCTTCGCCCCCGTGGCCTCGCAAGGCACGGTCAAGGGGCTGACCCATGAGACGCTCATGGGCCTTGGGGCCCAGCTGATCCTGGCGAATTCCTACCACCTTTTTCTCCGGCCGGGGACGGACGTCATTCGATCCCTCGGCGGCCTGCACAGCTTCATCTCCTGGCCGAAGCCCATCCTCACCGACAGCGGCGGCTTCCAGATCTACAGCCTATCGCCGCTCGCCAAAGTGAAACGCGACGGCGTCGCCTTCGTCTCGCACCTGGACGGCACGAAATATTTTCTCACTCCCGAAAACGTCGTCGATATCCAGCTCGCCCTTGGGTCGGACATCATGATGGCCCTGGACTATTTCGTCCCCTATCCGTCGGCCGAAGAGAAGGTTGAGGAATCCGTGACGACGACAAGCCGCTGGGCCAAGAGGACCCGCGAGCAGGCCCGCCGGTTCGACGCCGGGTCCCAGATCTGGGGAATTGTCCAGGGCGGCGTCCATCCGGGCTTGCGCCGGAGAAGCGCGGAAGAGCTGGTCGAACTGAATTTCGACGGCTATGCGATCGGCGGCTTGGGCCTCGGCGAAGCGAAATCGCAGCTTTATGAGACGCTCGACCTCTGCGACGGCCTCCTCCCGAAAGATAAGCCGCGCTATCTCATGGGGATGGGTTATATCCAGGATGTCGTCGAAGCCGTCGAACGCGGAGTGGACCTGTTCGACTGCGTCCTGCCCACCCGGAACGCCCGCAACGGGATGCTGTTCACGAGCCGGGGCCCGATCGTGATTAAAAACCAGAAATACGCCCGGGACGCTCGGCCTCCGGACGAAGACTGCTCATGCGCCACCTGCCGGAATTTTTCCCGGGCCTATCTCCGCCATCTCTACGAGCGGCAGGAGATCTCGTCGGCCGTTTTGAATACCGTCCACAACCTTCATTTCTATCTTGACATCTTCGCTAAAATACGGCAATCTATCAGTTTAAAAACGCTTCAAGACCTTAAATCGAGTATTCTGAATAAATTAAAGGAAGGATATCCATGAACTTGATCAGCTTCCTATTCCTCGGCCAGCAGCCGGCGACGCAAGCCGCGGCCCCGGCCTACCAGGGCAACATGCTGACGGCGCTTCTTCCCTTCGCCGCCGTCTTCGCGATTTTCTACCTCCTCATCATCATGCCCCAGCGCAAGAAACAGAAAAAGCACCAGGAGCTGGTGAGCAACCTCAAGGCCGGGGACCGGGTCATCACCTCGAGCGGCATCTACGGCACGGTGATGGGCGTCCAGCAGGACCGGATCGAGGTCAAGATCGCGGCCAACACGAAAATCGAAGTCACCAAGGGGTCCATCGGCGTCATCCTCGGCCAGGGCCAACCGCCGGAAAAATCGGAATAGCTCCGCCGAGGGGCGAGGGCTGTCTATAATTCTATAGGAAAGAGAACCCTGACATGAAAAAAGGGCTGCGCTGGAAACTCACCTTGATCGTAGTCATCATCGGGTTCTCGATCTTCCTCGCTGTTCCGCTCCGCGAAAAAATCCATCTCGGCCTTGACCTCAAGGGCGGCATTCATCTCCTCCTCCAGGTCATGACCGAAGACGCGGTATCCGCGGAAACCGATGCCGAGATCACCCGATTCCAAGAAATCTTCAAGAAGGATTCGGTCACGTTCCAATCGATGACGAAGGAGCGGCCGGGGCGGTTCGCGGTCGTCGGGATCAACGCCGACCAGGAGAGCAAGATCAAGGACGCCTTCGACCGCTACACGCGCGATTGGGACTATTCGTTCGTCGGCGACCGGGTGAATCTCACGCTCAAGGCGTCGGCCGTTCAATTGCTCAAGGACCAAGCCGTCACCCAAACCCTCGAGACGATCCGGAACCGGATCGACCAGTTCGGCGTGGCCGAACCCCTCATCCAAAGCCAGGGCACGGACAACATCGTCGTCGAGCTGCCGGGCGTGGACGACCCCGACCGCGTCAAGAACATCATCAAGGTCGCCGCCGTCCTGAAATGGCAGCTCGTCAAGGCCGGCCCCGCGCAAGACGAAGAGACGCTGCTCAAGGACCTCGGCGGGAAAATCCCCGATGACGCCGAAGTCATCCCGGGCGACCCGAAAAAAGGGCACGCCGGCTTATTTCTCGTCAATAAAGTCGCGGCCGTTACGGGTAAGGACCTCCGGACCGTGCGGAGGGGGCAGGACGAGTGGAACAATCCCGCCGTCTCCTTTACCCTGACGCCCGACGGAGCCCAGCGTTTCGAGCAAGTCACGGGGCCCAACATCGGACAACTCTTAGCCATCGTCCTCGACGGCAAAATCCAGTCCGCGCCCCGGATCAACGCGCAGATCTCGGACAGCGGCATCATTCAAGGCACGTTCTCGGTCGAGGAGGCCGACGACTTGATCCTCATCCTCAAGGCGGGCGCGCTCCCCGCCGGAATCAAATACCTCGAGGAGCGGACGATCGGCCCGGCCCTCGGCGCGGATTCGGTCCGGCAGGGCCTTGTCGCGGGGCTTGTCGCCATTCTCGCCGTCATGGCCTTCATGGTCGTCTATTACCGCGTGTCCGGCATCAATGCCGTTATCGCCCTCGTTCTCAACGTGGTCATTCTTTTCGGCGCCCTTGCCTATTTCAAGGCCAACCTGACGCTCCCGGGCATCGCGGGCATCATCCTGGGCCTCGGGATGGCCGTGGACGCCAACGTCCTGGTCTTCGAACGCATCAAGGAGGAGCGCGCCGCCGGCAAAGGCGTCACGAATTCGATCTCCCTGGGATTCTCCCGGGCGTTCACGGCGATTTTCGATTCGAATCTTACGACGATCATTTCGGCCGTGTTCCTCTTCCAGTTCGGGACCGGACCGATCAAGGGCTATGCCGTGACGCTCATCATCAGCCTTATCGCCAACATGTTCACCGCCGTGTTCGTCTCGCACGTCATGTTCGACGCCTTCGTTCCCAAGACGGCCAAGACCTTGAGTATCTAACATGGAAATCTTCAAGAAAACCCCCACCGTCCCTTTCATGAAATACAAGTACGTGGCGCTCGTCGTGACGGCCGCCATCGTCCTCGCCGGATTCGTCAACATCGTGCTCGGGCGCGGCCTGAAACTCGGGGTCGACTTCGGCGAAGGGACGCTCATTCGGGTCATGTACAAAACCCCGGTGTCCGTGGCCACCGTCCGCGAAGAGCTCAGAGCCGTCGGCCTAGGCAACAGCTCGATCCAGGAAAGCTGGGGCAAGAAAGGCCGGGCGGGCCGCGAGTTCCAGATCCGCGCGACCGAGGTCGTTCAACTCAAGAAATCTCAGCTGACGCCGGAGGAAATCGAAAGCCACGAAAAGCTCGCCAACAAGATCATCGACGCCCTGCGGGGCGACGACGGAAAAAGCGAGCTCGCCCGCGGGTTGAAAGACCTGAACAACATCGACCAAAAAAGCCTGGCCGCGTTTCTCGAGTCCGGTTTCGCCGGGAAGGGCGAGGAGATCGCGGCGAAGATCATTGCCTCTCGAAACGAGAACGGGCTGTTCACGAACGCCGAGGATATCACGCGATCCGGCGTCGAGCCGGGCGTAACGATGTTTCTGAAGGATAAAGTCTTCTTCGGCAAGCTGGCCGTTATCAGCCGCGAAACCGTCGGTCCGCAGGCCGGGAGCGAACTGCGCAAAAAAGCCGTCATGGCCACGATTTGGTCGCTCATCGGCATGCTCGTGTATATCGCTCTACGGTTCAAGCTGGCCAACGGCGTCTCGGCCATCTTCACCCTGGCCCAGGACGTCCTGATCTCGGTCAGCTTCTATTCGTTCACGAGCCGCGAGATCAACCTTCCGATCATCGCCGCGTTGTTGACCATCGTCGGCTTTTCGATCAATGACACGATCGTCATCTTCGACCGCATTCGTGAAAACCAAAAGCTCATGCGCAAGATGCCGCTCGAAGACATCATGAATCTGAGCTTGAACCAAATGCTCGGCCGGACGTTCATCACCTCGGGCACGGTTTTCCTGACCGTCCTGGCCCTGTTCCTCTTCGGCGGTCAGGTCATCAACGATTTTGCGTTCATCATGCTTATCGGAACGATCGAAGGCGTCTATTCAACGGTTTATCTCTCCTGTCCCATCGTCCTGTTCTGGACACGCTGGTTCCCTTCAAGGAGGGGGTCGCGAAAATAATTTTAGGCGCGAGGCTTGATTAATTCCGGGAGTTTATTTATACTATTTATTCGTTATTTGATCTTTGTGTCCATGAGGTAAAACATGGCTGAACAAGCGAAGCCGAAGGTTAGGGCCTCACGGATTCCCGACCTTTTCCGCGACTCGTTCATCGAGGCCGAAAAAGGCGGGGCTCGAAAAGCGTTCGCCTTGCCGGTGGCCCTGCTCGTCCACGCGGTCATTGTCGGCACCCTCATCGTCATTCCGCTCCTGTCCACGACTAACCTGCCCAAGATCGAGATCACCTCGGCGTTCCTGGCGCCGCCGCCGCCGCCCCCGCCTCCTCCGCCGCCTCCGGCGAAGAAAGCGGCCAGCACCACGGCCAAGCGGATCAAGCCGGTCCAGACGCAGTCGGCGTTTGAA
>JBGOYP010000045.1:0-12144 GCA_041479785.1 Candidatus Aminicenantia bacterium
AGACGACGACGACATCCGCGCCCCGGACGTTTTCGGACTTATGGCCGATCGATATCCCGGCCTTGAGCCGGGCCAGCCGCCGCGTCGCGTCGTTGGCCGCGATGTCCGACCCGGTGACTTTATAGCCGAGGTTGATGAGCACTTCGGCGATGCCGTTCATACCCGTTCCGCCGATCCCGATCATGTGGATGTGCTTCAGCTTCCGGTATGCCCCTTTAACCATGCGCGACTCCTAGTTGCGCGTCTCGCCAATAACTTGCATAAACATGAATCTCCTTTGAACGCGCAACCGCCGGGGAGTTTGAGGGGGGCGGCGTGGCCCCCTTCAGGGGTTCAGCGTAGCGCCGAAGGGGGAGCTTGACTCCCCCTTGGAAGTGCCCCGGCTCTGCGAGATATTTGGACAAGAAATTTATGAGACGGGGCACTAGCAGGTCTCCATGAGCTCGAGGCACACGCCGGCGATCTTGCCGGCGGCATCTTCCTTTCTCAGGCTCTCCAGACCGAGGGCTATCGCGGCGAGGCGCTCCCCGTGACCTAGATAGAACCGGATCCGTTCCGCGAGCCGCGAGGCCAGGTCCACGCCTTCGGGGACGATATCCGCCCCGCCCGCGGCCCGCAGGACCTCGGCGTTCAGGGCTTGATGGTCGTCGGCCGCCGCGGCAAAGGGAACCAGGATCGCCGCCCTCCGGGCCGCGATGAGCTCGGCGCATGTCGTCGCGCCGGCGCGGCTGACGACCAGGTCGGCTTGACGGAAATAGCTTGGCATGTCGTCCAGGAACGGAGCGACGGCCGCCTCGGCAAAGCCGTGTTCTTGGTACTTCGTTTTCATCCAGACGGCATCGGCCGGACCGGTTTGATGGACCACGGCCAGCCGGTCCCTTTCCGACCTCAGAAGCGGCAAGGCCGCCGCGACCGCGTGGTTGAGCACGCGCGACCCCTGGCTTCCTCCGAAAATAAGGAGCGCCAGCCGGCCTTTGGGGTCTTTCCGCGGAACAGCATAAAATTCATCGCGAACGGGGTTCCCAAGGGCGACGCCTTTGCCTTTGAAATACGGGAGCGAGGCGTCGAACGCGGCGACGGCCTTGTCCACCCAGCGGAGAAGCATCCTGTTCGTGAATCCTGGGCGCGCGTTTTGTTCGAGGATCATGGTCGGAAGGCCCATCCAGGAGGCCAAAAGGACCACCGGGCCTGAGCTGTATCCGCCGACGCCCACGACAAGGGCGGGGCGAAGCCGGATCAGGAGCGAAAGCGACTTGAGGAAGGCGCCGGGAAGCAAGGCCCAGCCTCTTAAGCTCCGCCATCCCCGGCCTTTCAGGCCTTCGATGCGCATCGGCACGAACCGGACGTTCTGTCGGGCCATGATCGATTTCTCCCCGGCGCGGCCGCTGCCGACGAACGTCAGAGCGATCCGGCCGTCTTTCTCCCGGAGCTTTTGGCCGAGAACTAAGGCCGGGAAGAGATGACCTCCCGTTCCGCCGCCGCTGATCACCACCCTTTTTTCCTTCATCCGGCCGCCTTCGTGATCAACCTGCGGCGCGAAATGTGAAGAAGGAGTCCCATGGCGAAGAGCGTCATGAGCAGGGACGACCGGCCGAAACTCAGAAGCGGCAGCGGCACGCCCTTGGCCGGGCCGAGCCCGAGGACGACCGTGATATTGAGCAGGGCTTGCGTTCCGATGAGAAGCGTCAGGCCGGTCGCGGCCAACTGGCTGAAGATGTTCGGGGCTTTCATCGCGATCACGATGCCCCGCCAGACGAGGATCGCGAACAGAGCCAGCGTCGCCACGGCGCCGATAAAACCGAGCTCTTCGCCCAGGATGGCGAAGATGAAGTCGGTGTGGGCGCAAGGGAGGAAGAGCTTCTGAACGCTCATGCCGAGGCTGACGCCCAGCAGGCCGCCCGAACCCACCGCCAGCTTGGACTGGTCGACCTGGAAATTCAGCGATTGAAGGTTTTTTTCGGGAGAAAGGAAGGCCAGGACGCGGTCGAGCCGGTAGCTCGCCGTGAGGACATAGTAGGTGAAGACGGGAAGGGCGAGGAGCCCTAACCCGGCGAAATACTTTATCCGGACGCCGCCCACGAAAAGAAGCAGCGCGCAAAGACCGAAGACGAGGATCGCCGTTCCGAAATCGGGCTCCCGGAGGATGAGCATCACGAACACGCCGATGACGGCCAGCGGAACGAAAAACGAGGGAAGCTCCCGAATCTTGTCCTTCCTCCGGTCGAGATACCAGGCCAGGAACAGGATCAGGCTGATCTTGGCCAGCTCGGACGGCTGGAATCGGATGCCGAAGAAGACGATCCAGCGGTTGGTATTGGCCACGGTCGGCATCATGAAACAAAAAACGAGAAGACCGAGAGACAATCCGAGCAGGCCGAAGACGAACAACGTGTTTTGATAGAACGGTTTCTTGACGGCAAGCACCACGGCGATGAGTCCGAGGCCCATCACCGACCCGATCAGCTGATGGACGAAGTAATACCACGGCTGCTGATATTTTTGGGTCGCGGGCACGCCCGACGCGCTGAAGACCATGACCAAGCCCAGGGCGATGAGAACGAGCGCGGCGAAAAACAGCCCCTTATCGAACCCGTAGGGCCTGGACACTTCCATGGTTTACCTTCGCCGTCCTCGGATTTTTAGCGCCAGCTTGCCGACGTCCCGTTTGAATGTCCGGCCCCGCTCCTCGAAATTGGCGAACATGTCCCAGCTCGTGCAGGCCGGAGCGAGGAGGACGATGTCGCCCCGCCGTGCCGCGGCGAAGGCCTTGGGGACGACCTCGGAAAACGAGCCGGCTTCGTCCATCGGGACGACACCGGCCAGAGCCGCGCGGATTTTTTCCCTGGCCGCCCCGACCAGGACGACTTGCCGCACTTTGGATTTCACAATCCTCCGGAGCGGCGCGAAATCCGAGCCCTTGTCCTTGCCGCCGAGGACGAGGACGATCGGACGGTCGAAGCTCGCCAGGGCTTTGAGCGCGGCGTCGACCGTGGTCGCTTTCGAGTCGTTGACGAACTCGACCCCGCGCACGGTCAGGACGCGCTCGAGACGGTGCTCCAGCCCCCGGAAGGCGCGGACCGAAGCTCTCATCCGGCCGGGCGAAGCGCCGAGAAGATGTCCGGTCATGACCGCGGCCAGGACGTTTTCCAGATTATGGAGGCCGGGCAGCTTGACGTCCGTGACGGGCAGGACGCGGACGTCCCGTCCTTCGCGGACAACGACCCAACCGTCGCGGACGAAACATCCGCGCCTCAGCGGGCGTCGGCGGCTGAAGCCGAAGACCCCGGCGGAAGTCCGTTCCTTCAACCCCCAGACCGGGGCGTCGTCGCGGTTGAGGACGGCCTGTCCCGACCGGTCCAATCCCGTGACGAGCTTCATTTTTGAGGCGAAATAGTCCTCGAACCCGCCATGCCAGTCGAGATGGTTCTGGGAGACGTTGAGAAACGCGGCCACCTTGGCCCGGAACGTCTCGATGTATTCGAGCTGGAAGCTCGAGATCTCCGTGACATAGATATGGTCGGTCCGGCTTCGGTCGGCGAACGAGACCAGCGGCGTCCCGATGTTGCCGGCCAGAAACGCTTTCCGGCCGGCGTCTTTGAGAATCTTGTGGACGAGCGTGGTCGTGGTCGATTTCCCGTTCGTGCCGGTGATCCCGACGATCGTGCCGTTGAGGAAGCGATAGGCGAGCTCGATCTCCGAAAGAAGCGGGATGCCTTTCTCCCGGGCCGCCCGGAACTCGGGCAACGGCGGAATCCCCGGGCTCGGAATGATGAGGTCCGCGTCCAGGAACGAGGCGAGCTGATGTCCCCCGGCTTCGACTTCGGCGCCGCGCCCGGTCCAAGATGCGACGCGGTCGCCGAGCTCGGTCGCGGTCTTTTTTTCGCTGATTTTGACCCGGGCCCCGCGCTTGATCAGGAAATCGGCGACCGCCTCGCCCGTCTTTCCGAGCCCGACGACGAGGACTTTTTTATCGCGCAGGTCCATGGTCACCTCAATTTCAACGTCGACAGGCTGAACAGGGCGAAGATGATGCCCAGGATCCAGAACCGGACGACGATCTTGTTCTCGGGCCAGCCGAGAAGCTCGAAGTGATGATGGAGCGGCGCCATTTTGAAAACGCGCTTGCCGCCGGAAAGTTTAAAATACCCCACTTGGATGACGACGGAAAGGGCTTCGATAATGAACACCCCGGCCAGGGCGAAGAGCAGGAATTCCTGTTTGATCAGGATCGCAATCGCCCCGAGGGTGCCGCCGAGCGACAGAGCCCCGACGTCGCCCATGAAGATTTGCGCCGGATGCGCGTTGAACCAGAGGAAGCCCAGGCAGGCGCCGGTCAGCGCGCCGACGAACACCGTGAGCTCGGCCGCTTGCGGCACGCGGGCGATGTCCAGATATTTGGAAAAAACGCTATGCCCGGAGACATATGTCAGCGCGGTCAGGGCTGAAGCGCTGATGAGCGTTAAGCCGATCGCCAGCCCGTCCAGGCCGTCGGCTAGGTTGACGGCGTTCGAGGAGCTGACGAGGATGAACATGATCCACGGGACATACAGCCAGCCGATGAACGGGATCCAATTTTTCAGGAACGGAAGATAGAGCTTGAGGTCGAAACCCTGGTCCGTGCCTTTCGTGAAGCCGAGGAACGTAACGATGAGAGCGAAGACGGCGGCCAGGACGATTTGCAGAGTGAACTTGCTTCGGGCGATCAGGCCCAGCGATTGCTTCTTTTTGAATTTCATATAATCGTCGAGGAAGCCGACAAGCCCGAACGAGATCATCGTCCCCATCCCGAGCCAGATATACGTATCGCTCAGGTTACCCCAGAGAAGGGTCGTCACGAGCGTCGTCCCGATGATCAGGATCCCTCCCATGGACGGGGTCCCCTTTTTGGAGAAATGAGATTGAGGCCCTTCGGCGCGGATTTCCTGGCCGACCTGCATCTTTTTCAGGAGGCGGATCAGTGCCGGGCCCAGGAGGAAGCTCAGAAACAGGGCCGTGACGCCGGCCAGCGCCGTCCGGACCGTGATATAGCGGAAGACATTGAAAAAGAACCAGGACTTACGCAGGGGAACGAGAAGCCAGTAGAGCACGTCACGTCTCCTTCAACGTTTCTTTGAGCGTCTCGACGACGAGCTCGGCCCGGATCCCGTGCGACGCTTTGACGAGAATGAGGTCGCCGTCCCGGACGAGCCCCGGGATCTCGGACTTCGCGGCCTCGCTTGTCGGGAAGGACAGCGTCCGGCCGGCCGCCATCCCGGCGCCGCGGGCCCCTTCCGCGACCCGGCGTCCGAGAGGTCCAATCGTGATTAGGAGGTCCCAGCCCGTGCGCGCCGCCTGGACTCCGGCCTCTTCATGAAAATAGATCGCCGCGTCGCCGAGCTCAAGCATGTCCCCGAGGACCGCTATTTTTCTTTTGGCGGGCAGGGCGGCGTAGTTCCGCAGGGCGGATTCGAGCGCCCGCGGGTTCGAATTGTAGGAATCGTCGATGACCGCGACGCCTCCTTTCAATCGGAGAAGGGCGCCTCGATGGACGACCGGCCGCAGGCCGTGGAGGCTGCTTTCGAGGCCCGAGAACGGAAGAGCCAGAGCTTCGGCGACACCGAGCGCCGCGAGAAGGTTGGAGATCAGGCTGTCGCTGAGGAAGGGGACTTTGAGCCGCCGCGTCGCGCCGCCGTAGACGAGGTCGAATTCGAACCCGTCGAATCCGAGACGGTGGATGGTCTCGGCCCGGACGTCGCACGCCCGGGACAGCCCGAAATGGACCTTCCGGCCGGGCCAATCCTGCGAGATGCTTTCGCAGAACGGGTCATCTCCGTTGAGCACGGCGACGCCTCCGGGTTTCATTCCCTCGAGAATTTCTTTTTTCGCGGCGGCGATGTTCTCCATCGTCTTCAGGAATTCGAGATGGACGGGACCGATGTTCGTGATCACGGCGATGTCGGGCGGCGCGACGGCGGTCAGGGTTCGTATTTCGCCGATCGCGCTCATGCCCATCTCCAGGACGGCGGCGTCGTGCTCCGGCCCGATTTTAAGAATCGACAGGGCCAGACCGAACAGGTTGTTGAAATTTCTTTCGGATTTCAGGACCCGGAATTTCGAGGCGAGGAGGGAGGCGACGAACTCTTTGGTCGTCGTCTTGCCGATGCTTCCCGTGATTCCGATGACGGGAATATTCCGCTCGGCGAGGACGGCAGCCGCGAGGTTACGCAGGGCTTGCGACGTATCGGCGACGCGGACCAAAGGGAACGACGTGTCCGTGAGCAGCCCGTCGCGAGACACCACGGCCCCCGCCGCGCCGCGTGCTGCAGCGTCCGGTACGAAGTCATGCCCGTCGCGCGCGGCGACGATGGCGAAAAAAATCTCGCCGGGCTTAAGCAGGCGGGAATCGATCTCGAACCCCCGGACGACGGTCCCCGGCGACCCTTGACGGATCGTTCCGCCCGTCTTGGCGGCGATGTCGTCCAAGCGGCGCTCGGCCATGGTCAGCTCGCCTCCAGCGTTTTGAGAACGGCCCGGGCGACCTCGGCATCGTTGAAGGGGACGACCCGGTCTCCGAGAACTTGATACGCTTCATGGCCCTTGCCGGCCAGGAGAACGACGTCCCCTTTCTTGGCGAAGGCGAGGGCTTGTTCGATGGCGTCACGCCGGTCCGGAACGACCGCGTACTTTTTCGAACCCGACTTGAGGATGCCTTTTTCGATCTCGCGGATGATGGCCATCGGGTCTTCGGAGCGGGGGTTGTCTGACGTCAGGAAGGTCCAGTCCGCGAGGGACCCCGCGACTTCGCCCATGCGCTCGCGCTTGGAGACGTCGCGGTCGCCGCCGCATCCGAAGACGAGAATGATGCGCGACGGCCGGAGTTCGCGCGCTGTCTCGAGCAGGCTGCGCAGGGCGCTGTCGGTGTGCGCATAATCGACATAAACGTGAAAACCGAGGCCGTTCTCGATTTTCTCGAACCGGCCGGGGACCTGGCGCAACGCGGCGACCCCGTCCTTGATGGCCGTCGGCGGGATGTTGAGGGCCAGGGCGACGGCGAACGAGGCCAGGATGTTGTAGAGGTTGTGTTTTCCGGAAAGGCCCGAGGCGATCGTCGCTTGCCCCCCGGGATATTTGACCAGGGCTTCGATGCCCGCCCCGTTCAGCTTGAACCGTTCGCCCCGGACGAGCGCGGCGGGCCCGAGCCCGAACGTGATTGTGCTCATCGGGAGCTCGGAGATGAGCCGCTGGCCCCACGGGTCGTCCTCGTTGACAACCGCCGTCCGCTTCTTGGAGTTGAGAACGAAAAGCTTTTTCTTGGCCGCGAAATACTCCTCCATCGTATGGTGGAAATCCAGGTGTTCGCCGCTCAAATTCGTGAAGACCGCGACGTCGAAGCTGATGCCCCAGACCCGCTTCAATTCGAGGGCATGGGACGAGACCTCCATGACGCAATGAGACACGCCGCGGTCGAACATGTCCTTGAGCATGGCCTGGAGGTCGGGAGATTCGGGGGTCGTCCGCTGGGCGGCCTGCTCGAAATCGGGGCCCCGGTAGCTGATCGTCCCGATAACGCCGGGCTGAAACCCGGCCGTCTTGAGGATGGACTCCAGGATGAATGTCGTGGTCGTCTTGCCTTTGGTGCCGGTAATCCCGACGAGCTTCATTTTTTGGGACGGCTTGCCATAGAAATTTGCGGCGCTCAACGCCACGGCCTCGCGGGCGTCAAAGACCTGGATCCAGCGGCCCTGAACGCCCGGGGGTTTGGGGCGGTCGGACAGGACCACGGCCGCGCCGCGGCTGAAGGCTTCGGGCACGAAATCCATCCCGTCGCGTTTTTCCCCTTTGAGGGCGGCGAAGAGAAATCCGGGCTCGACGGCCTTTGACGAGTAGGCCAGGCCTCGGATGTCAAGCGATTCGGGGCCGTCGCACGAGAGGAGGGGAACACCGGCGAGCAGGTCCTTCAGGGTCATGGCCGGTCGCTCCTCCGAACGTTCGCCGCGACAATCGCGCGGCCGGGATCCGGGCGGGGCGCGACGCCGAGATAGCGCAGCGTGCGCTTGGCGATCTCGCGGAAAACGGGGGCGGCGACCTGGCCGCCGTAGTAATCATCCGTCTTCGGTTCGTCCAAGACGACGATCATCGATAAGGCCGGATTCTCGGCGGGAACGAAGCCGACGAACGAGCCGATGTGGCGCGAGCTCGAATATGTGCCGGCCTCGGGGTCGAACTTTTGAGTCGTCCCGGTTTTCCCCGCCACGGTGAATCCAGGAAGCCGCGCGGCCTGCCCCGTCCCTTCCTTGACGACCTTTTCCAGGATCTCCGTGAGAAGGCGCGTGGTCTCTCCCGAAATCGCCGAGACGAGCTTCGCCGGAGCCGGGGACGGCGTCGCGAACCCGCCCATCACGTTCCGGACGAGGCGCGGCCGGACGAGGTCGCCTCCGTTTGCGATGACATTCATCGCCTGGAGCATCTGGAGCGGGGTGACCGAAATCTCATAGCCGATCGACACCGAGTCGATCGAACGCCGCGTCCATTCGGCGAGAGGATGGACGATGCCGCCGGCTTCGGCGGGCAGCTCGACCCCGGTCTTTTCCCCGAAGCCGAAGGCCCGGACGGTCTGAAGCAGGGAATCCGGGCCGACACGACGCCCGATCTGGATCGTTCCCACGTTTGATGAGTTGACGAGGACTCCGGCGAAGGTCAAGATGCCGAAGGTCTTGTGGTCCCGGATCGGCGAGCCGGCAGACTCGATGACGCCTTTGCTGCAATCGAAGAGTTCGGTCAATGCGACACGGCGGCTCTCGAGCGCGGCCGAGGCCGTCACGATCTTGAACGTCGAGCCCGGGTCGTACAGGCGCTGGACGGCGCGATTCGCTTCGGCGTCCGCGCGTTCGGGAGGAAAGACGTTCGGGTCATACGTCGGCCAGCTGGCCAGCGCCAGGATCTCGCCCGTGGCGGGTTGGGTCACGATCACGATTCCCCAATCGACGCCGTGGTCCTGGACGGCCCGGGCGAGCTCCTGCTCGGCGATGTATTGGACCGTCGAGTCGACGGTCAGGACAATGTCGTATCCTTTTTTCGCTTCGTCGAGCGTTTCGAAACTGTATTCTCTCCGAAGCTTGTCGTGCCAGACGACCTGGCGGCCCTTCTTGCCGCGGAGAACGGCGTCGAGCTTGCCTTCAACGCCTCCCTTAACCGCGTCGTCCGCGCTGATTCCGCCCAGGATGTGGGCCGCGAGACCCCCCTGGGGATAAACGCGCATGGTCTCTTCGCGGCAAAAAACGCCTTTGAGATTCAGCCGCTCGACTTCGGCGGCCGTTTCGGCGTTCAGCTTTTTCTTGATCTGAACGGATTTCGTCCGATTGGGGAGGACATCTTTGATCCGGGCCAGGTCTTTCGGGTCCAGAGCCACGACTTTCGCCAATTCGAGCACCTGACGTATCCGGTCTTCGAGCGACTCGTCCCTGGACGGCTGGTAATATACGGTGAAGGATGGAATGCTTTGAGCCAAGATGTTTCCCTGTTTGTCGTAGATCGTGCCCCGCTCGGGAAACACCTCGATCTCGGCCTGGCTTTGTTCGAGGACCTTTTCGCTCATCCGGGAATGGCTGATGATCTGAAGCTGGACCAGGCGGGCGAGAATCCCGACGGTCCAGACCAGGAGTCCGAGGACGAGGATCTTCGTCCGCCTCCGGATGCGTTTCTGATGCTGAAGAGTGGCGATGTTCATCCCGTCATTCCGGTTCAGTAATCCCTGTAGAGGACCTGGTCATCGCGGGGAGGGACGAGCTTTAGTCCCTCTCGGGCCTTTTTTTCGACGTTGTCCAACGATAGCAGCGCCGCCCTTTTCGTCCGCAGGACTTTAATATCGTCCGAGAGCCGCTGGCGGGAGGCCTCGGTCCGGCCGATGGCGTAGCCGAAGCGGATGTCCTCGGTGATGTGCCAGAGGTAAAAAGTCAGGATCGCGATCGTGAGCAGGCCGGCGGCCGCGCCGAGGACGATCTCCCGTCTATTGAATTTTCTGCGAACCATAGGATTTCTTCTCCGCCGCCCGGAGCTTCGCCGAGCGGGACCGCGAGTTGCGCGCGCATTCGTCGGCCGTCGGGATAACGGGTTTTTTGGTCAGGATGTCGATGAGGCCGGGCCCGTTTTCCGGGCGGGCCAGGCGGGCGAAGGTATGCTTCACGATCCGGTCTTCCAGAGAATGGAACGAGATTGTGACGAGCCTCGTCCCGGACGGGGCGAGGCCGACGACGCGCTCGAGGAAGGCGTCGAGGCCGTCGAGCTCCCGGTTGACCTCGATCCGGAGCGCCTGAAAAACCTGGGACGCGGGGTGGGTCCGGCCTTTTTGCGGGAACCAGCGGCAGACGTCTTCGACGATCGCCCGCAGCTGGGTCGTGCTCTCGATTTTCTGCATCCTCCGGGTCGAGGCGATCCGGGAGGCCAGCTTGCCCGATTGTTTGAGCTCACCGTAATCCCGAAAAACCTGGGCGAGCCGGGCTTCCGGATATTTGTCGAGAATCCGAGCCGCGGTCAGCTTGTTGCGAAGGTCCATCCGCATGTCGAGAGGCCCTTCGAGCGTATGGCTGAATCCCCGCTCCGGCGAGTCGAGCTGGAAGGAGGACATTCCGAGGTCCAGAAGGATCCCGCGGATGATCCCGAGGTCGATGTCGAGGTCGGGGAGGACCTTGAAATCGGCATGATAGAGCTCGACGCGGTCGGCGAAGGGGCGGAGGGATTCCCGGGCCTTGAGAAGGGCGGATTCGTCGAGGTCGAAGCCGACGACGCGGGCCTTGGGGTTTCGTCTCAGGATCTCGCGGGTATGGCCGGCCAGTCCCACCGTGCCGTCGATATACGTCCCTTCGCGGCCGGCATCCAGATATGACAGGGCTTCCTCGAGCAGAACGGGGATATGTTCGGCCTCGCTCATTCGGGCTTTCTCTCCGACCAAAGCTTGGTGATCTTTTTGAAGTCGTCGTGGGTCAACGGTTTTTTCGCCATTTTGTCCATGAGGCGGCCTCGATCCCAGATTTCAAGGTAATCGTTGAGCCCGATGACCTGCACTTCGGCTTGAAGACCAGCTTTTTCGCGGAGAGCAAAGCTGATAAGCGCGCGGCCCTTAGCGTCGATTTCGCCAGGAGTTCCGAAAACGTGGGCTTTTCTCAGGAATTCCTGGATGTCCGGGTCGGGGTAGCGAGACCCGTAGGCCGGAGTTTCGGTCATTTTTTCCCATACGGGGTAGGGGAACATCTGGACGAAATCGTCTTCGAGGGAGGTGATAAAAAGCTCCTTGCCGAACCTTTCTTCGATGACGGTCCGGAACCTCTCCGGAATTTTCAGCCGGCCGCCGTCATCGAGCTTGGCGGGATAGCTTCCTATCAGTAAATATCCCATTTCGTCCCTATATATCCCATATCTGCCCTATATATAGAGGAAGCCGTCCTAAATGTCAAGAAAAAACTTGGGGAAAAAAGCCGAAATGGGGAAATATATTTATTCTATATTTTATTTATATTCTTATAGATACGTGATTCATGGCTGAGGTGAAGGGGGGAAATGGGAAAAAATCAGTCTTTTTCCGGATCCGGCTCCCGATTCTCGAGGAGCCCTTTCGCCGTTTCGTAGTCGCTTTCATTGACGAAAATCCGTACCTCTCCGAGCCCATTCACGTCAAAGGGATAGATCGAATGCGAAATATTCCCCTGGAAATAGCAGGGAATTCCCTCGCTTTCGAGGAAGGTTTTTATGATATCGGCCTCGGTCAGACTCCAGACTTTATGGACTTCCTTGAGCTTGGCGTCGCGGAGCTTTTCTTTGGATGCGCCGTCTCGTTCGTCTTTCGTCATGTTCGCGCTCCTTTGACCTCGATGATGACGTCCACCGTCGGAACGGGGTTTCGGAATGATTTCTTATGGGCCACGAGGCCATTCTATCGGATTTACCCGTGGCCGCGCAACGGAAGGACAGTCTGACCGTCGAATGCGTTCGATCCGCCGGTCGGATCACAGGGTCCTGTCGGGGAGCGCTCGGGATATGCCGCCCGTCACCACGCGGATTTTCCCCAGCGCGGAAAATCCGCTCGACCTCGCTCTCGAGCTCTCGGAAAAACTACGTTTTTCCGAACCATGCCCGCTCTCGCTCTCGGACGGGTTCCGAGCGGCATATCCC
>JBGOYP010000046.1:0-12098 GCA_041479785.1 Candidatus Aminicenantia bacterium
GACAAGAAACGCTGCCGGCGTGAGGACCTCGACGAGGAGATACGAGAGCGGAATCCGCGCACCGCATTTGCGACACGCCCCGCGCAGAAGAAGATAGGACACGACCGGGATGTTATCGTACGGCTTGATGCGGGCGCCGCACGCGGGGCACGTGGACGGCGGCCGGAGGAGGCTCATCCCGGCCGGAAGCCTGTAGATCACGACGTTGAGAAAACTCCCCCAGGCGAGCCCGGCCACGATAACGAGGATTATCGTTTCCATGGAATGACCTGGGTTTTGACCTCCCCCGTTTTCGGGTCGTAGACATAGTCCTTGTCGTCGAAATCCTTGGGCACCGATGAAAGGATTCCGGTCCGGACGAGGTCGTCGAGGGTCGCCGGGTCCCGGCCGAACGTCGCCCGGAATCTCGCGAGCGCGGCCTTGATCGTCGCCGCATCCCCGGCGGCCTTCACCTCATAGAGATGGTTGGACGCGATCTTCTTGACCTGCGGGTCTGTCGCCGTCATATAGACCTCGCGCCACGTGTCCCACGCCGCTTTGAGGTCGTCGCTCTTGAACGCGGCGGCGGCGTAGAGCCGCTTGGCGATGTCGGGCGACCCGGGGATGTCCATCGTCTTCTTGTAATAGGTCCGGGCGAGCGCGTAATCCTTTAAATAAAGCTGGGCGTAGTGTCCCGCTTCGAGGGGAAAGATCCACTGGCCGGGATTCTTCGCCAGGCCCATCTCCAGGACGCTGAGGGCGAGCGGCACGTCGTTCCGGTCATAGATGGCGATTAGGGCGCCGACTTCGTACGGGTCGACGTAGTGGGGATCGAGCTCGGAGATGATCGAGAAGATGTGGGTGAAATACGTGAACCGGTCCCGGATCGTGTCGTCCCCGTAGTATTGGATTGCCCACAGATAGACAAGGTCGGCCGCGAGCGAGGTGTAACCGAACGTCGCCGGCTTGAGATAGGTCCCGGACGGGACATAGATGATGCTCGAGCCGGGGATTTTTTTACGGGGAATGCGGTCGATCTGGGCCTTGAGGCCGACAAACGACAACCCCAGGACCACGAGGGCGAGGCCGAGGGCGAGCGGCTTTTTCATCGCTCAAATAAAATCGCGCCGCCGGAAAATGAGAACGGCGAGGACGAGGACGAACGCCGTATAGACGAGGCCGTAGGCCGCGGCGTAGAGGAGGTTGGCCGCGGACAGGGGCAGGCCGTGGACGACCTCGGTTTTTAGGTTGAAATTCTCGAGGTCGGGGAGGACGAGATGGAGGATTTGGAGCGCTGTCTTTCCGGTGCCGCGGGCCTTCTTGATGAGCGTTTCGAGGCTCCAGGAAAAATGGCCGATGAGATAGAACGCCAGGGCGAAGAGCGAGCTCAGGATGGGCGTCGAAAATGAGGAGAAGAGGATGGCCACGGCCGTGACCAGGACAAGTTCGAGGAAGATATAGACGACCGCGAGAAAAAGACGGGCTTCGACCGTCCAGGTGTGGAAAAACACGATCGCCAGGAAGATGAGGCTCATCGCCGCGACCATGACCGCGAGCGTCACGACCAGGCCGAAGAATTTGCCCAGCAGGAACTCATGGCGCCGGATCGGCTTCGAGATCAGGGTGAAGATCGTCCGTTTCTCGATCTCCTTGTAAACCAGGCCCGTTCCGATCAGGATCGCCATGAGCACGCCGAAGAGCGAGATCGAGGCGAGCCCGACGTCCTTGATGATCTTGACGCGGTCGCCCACGGTGAGCAGGGCCAGGACGCGGGAAAAGATGATGGACACGGCGGCGAAGAAGAGAAGCAGATAGAGCACGCGGTCGCGGACGGCCTCCTTGAACGTGTTGAGGGCGATGACGTTGACCGTCATTGCTGTTTCACCATGTCGACGAAAAGGTCCTCGAGCGTCTGCGTCCGGGGGATGAGCGAATGGATTTTCCCGTGACGCCGCCGGACGAGGTCGAGGACGTCCTCGACGCCGCGCTCTTCGAAGACCTTGAGGAGCGCCCGGCCGGCCTGCGTCGAGAGGCATTCGCCGTGGCCGGACAGCTCGTCCGGGCCGAGGCCCGAAACCTCGACCTCGGTGAACAGGACCTTTTCCGAGATGAGGTCGGCGAGCCGTCCCTGGCTCAGGATCCGGCCTCCGACGATGATCGCGACGCGGTCGCAGATCATCTCGATGTCCTGGAGGATATGGGACGAGAGGAATACGGTCTGCCCCTCCGCCCGGAGACGGATGATGATATCGCGGATCTCCTTGCGGCCGATGGGGTCGAGGCCGCCCAGCGGCTCGTCGAGGATGACGAGCGCCGGCTCGTTGTCCAGGGCCTGGGCAAGCCCGACGCGCTGGAGCATGCCCCGCGAAAATTTACGGAGCGGAAGGTCGGCCGCCCGCTCCATATCGACGAGCTTGAGGAGCCGGGATATACGGTCCCGGCGTTCGGCCGGGGCGACCTTGAACAGCTTCGCGTAGAAATCCAGGAATTCGCGGGCCGTGAGATAATCATAGAAGTATGGGTTTTCGGGAAGAAACCCGACGCGCTCCTTGGCCGCGGGGTCGAGATGGGGACGGCCGAACATGGTGATCGTTCCGGCGTCGGGAAAGATGAGGCCGAGGACGCACAGCAGGGTCGTGGTTTTGCCCGCGCCGTTCGGGCCGAGATAGCCGAAGATCTCTCCCGCGCCGACCGAAAGCGAAATGCCCTTGAGGATTTCTTTTTTCTGGGGAATGAATCCGGTCGAAAACGCCTTGCGGACGTTCTCGAGCGCCAGCACCGCGTCCATGGACCTCATTATATCAAATTTTATTTCAAATTCGTCTCGAACAGCTTGAAGATGCGCTTATACTCGTCCGTCCACGAGGAGGCGTTCGTGAAGCTGTGGTTTTCGACCGGAAAGAGGGCGAGTTCCCAGTTCTCCTTTCCGAGCTCGATCAGCCGCTGGGCGAGCCGGACCGAATCCTGGAAATGGACGTTTGTGTCAACGACGCCATGGCAGATGAGCAGCGCGCCCTTCAGCCCGTCGGCGGAGTAAATCGGCGAGCTCTTTTTGTACGCTTCGGGGTCTTTCTGCGGCAGGTTCAGGATGTCCACGGTGTAGCCGGCGCTATAGGCCGCCCAATCCGTCACCGGCCGGAGGGCCGCGCCGGCCTTGAACGCGCCCGGCGTCTTGAACATGGCCATGAGCGTCAGGAATCCGCCATAACTACCGCCGTAACATCCGACCCGGTTCGGGTCCACCCCGTAATTCTTCACGATGAACTGGGCCGCGTCCACGATGTCGTCCAGGTCCTTCCCGCCCATGGCGCGGTAGATGCCCGTCCGGCAGTCGCGGCCGTACCCCGAGCTGCCGCGGTAATCGACGTCGAACACGAGGTAGCCTTTTTCAAGCAGGAAATTGTGGAACATGTATTCGTGAAAATAGGTGCTCCAGCCTTTGTGCGCGTTCTGGAGATACCCCGCTCCGTGGATGAAGATGACCGCCGGATGCGACGGATGCGGCGCCTTCGGCTTGAACAGCCGGGCATAGACGTCGAAGCCGTCCCGCGCCTTGAAGCTCAGGACGTCGGGTAGAACCCAAGCGTAGGACCGGAATTCCTCGGTCGTCGAGAGCGTGACCCGTTTCGCCTCGGCGCCCGGCTTGTTGGGCTGGACGTAGAGCTCGGGCGGCGTCGTCGCCGAGGAATACGTGACGGCCAGGGTCGTCTCATCCGGCGAGAGCGCGACCTGGTTCAGCCCGACGAGGCTTGTAACCTTTGTCCGGGGCCCGCCGGCGGCCGGCATCGCGTAAAAATGCGTTTCGCCCGGATGTTCCTCGCTCGTCGTGAGATAGATCGTCTTCCCGTCGCGCGAAAGGTGCGCCGACCGGACCTCGAACCGGCCTTTCGTAAGCTGGATTTTGGCCGAGCCGTCGAGGGGCGCTTTGCAAAGATGGGCGAATCCGTCCTTTTCCGAGATGTAAAGGACGGCGCGACTATCGGGCGACCAGAAGATGTCGGTCAGGCCCAGGTCGCCGACCCAGGCCTCGTCGTGGACCTGTTCGAGGACGGTCGTTTTTCCGGTGGTCGGGTCGAGCTTGAACAGCCAATCGTCTTTGCGGTCTTCGGCTCGGGCGCCGACGACGCATTCTTTGCCGTCGGGCGACCAATAGAACCCGGCCGGGTTGACCGTTCGGTCGGCCTGTCCATAATCCACCCACTTGACCTCACCCGTCGCCGTGTCCAAGATGCCGGCCTTTGCGGTCCGCGACGGGTATCCGGCCTTCGAGCGGCCCGGGATGTCCTCCGTGAAACCCGAGCGGGTCACGTAGTTGGGGACGATGGTCGATTTCTCTTCGGGATTGGGCTCGGAGAGCGTGAAGGAAACGTATTTTTCGTCCGGGGAGAGTTCGAGGCCGCCCACGGACTGGTTCGTCGAGATCGGGAACGGACGGCGGCGCGCGCCTCCGCCCGCCGCGGCGTCAAACTGGCCGCCGCGCATCCCTCCCCGCTGGCCCTGTCCGCCGCCCTGCTTGAACTGCTGGAAGAGCTCGAGCTGCTGGTCCGTGTACCATTTGGCCAGCTCGTCGGGCTTCGCGGCGGGCGGCGGCGTCGCGGCCCGGCGCACGAACGACGTCATCTGCTTCAAGCTGTGGTCGTCGAGCGAGAAAAGATACAGGTTGTCCTCGCTCGTGAAGACGACCTTGCGCCCGTCGAACGAATAAGCGAGGCCGGACTTGCGGGCGTCGGTCGTGACGAGCGGAGTCGATTTCCCGGTCGCGAGGTCGATCAGGGCGATCTCATTGCCCTGCGAGACGAGCGCTTTCTTTTTGTCCTTCGACAGGATAAGTCCGCCGCCGAATCCTCCGAACCCGCCCATCCGGCCTCCGCCGGCTGGAAGCGCCGGAAGTTTCTGCATCTCGGCCGCGGTCGTTTTCTGCGGGGCGAGGTTTTGCTTCGTGACGAAGTACCATTCGGCCTGTTTGTCCTCGGGTTTTTTCCATCGGAAATAAAGCCGGGACCCGTCCGCCGACCAGGCGACGCCCGACGGTTCCGTGCCGACGAGGTCGGCTCCCCGCATGATATTGTCGATGGTCATTTTGAACGGTCCGGGAACCTTCTCGGCCGGGGTCTGGGCCGGGCCGGACGAAGCGACGATGAGAATGACGACGAGCGAACACGCGACGAGCGCGAAGCGACGCGGATACGACATCATGTCCTCCTGAGACCGGCGGGCGCCGGTCGAATTATGTCAGCCCGGGAATAGATCGGGCGTTCTCGAGCAAACGTTCCTGCGTGAAAATGTGCTCCCGATAGAAATATTCCCCCTTCGGCATCGAATAGGCATGGATGAGATATTCGAAGCTGACGGTCCACTCCTGCTCGAGCGCGGCGGTCATCCACCGGAGGGCGTCGTCCGTCCGGATGATCGGGCGGGTCCATGTTTTCATATCCGGGCCTCCTCGGATAAAGTCCCGACGATTATATCAAAAAAATGGGAACGCGTTCGCAAGGCCGGGGGGCTAGCCGCGGGATATCTTCAGGGGTGAGATTTTTCGCCGAAATATCATCGCACCGTTCGCCCCGAGAGAGGATTGCCGCGGCCGATATTCCAGCCGAGAATAGGGACGAAATCGCAGCCCTACGGCGCGAGTCACACTCATCCAAGGTAACGCCGAGGTTGTGAAAAGGGAGAGGATAGAGGAAGCCTCTCCCAACCCTCCTTTCAAACACTCCCTTGAGTCGAATACGAATCAAGGGAGCTCTTTATGTCGAAACGGGCGAAGGCACAATAAGGACGAAACGGCTGATGACATGACCACCCCGGGGGGCGGGGGGTTTTGCGGGCTGTTGTCAGCAAAAGGGGGGTTGATGATGGGAACCAAAAAGGTGGGGGCTTTCTCCAGCCCGCGAAAGAAAGCCAATATTATTATAGCGCCGAAAATCAAAAAGGCAAGAAAATTTTTAAAATTTTTTTTTCATCATGAAAGGGCTCAAACATTCCTTGACTTTCTCGGGGAAATCCTATATGACGTTATCAAGAGTCGAGCATGAATCCTGAATACGAACTTCACATGAGATGTCGTATGCGCGCCGCAAGGAACGCAATCTAAAACGGAGGTATAATAAAATGGCGTACGAATTCAAGAATTCCAAAGGGGTGAAGTATTACCTGCATTCCCGCGAAGTGACCCTCAAGGGCGGCCGCGCCCAGAGGATCTACTACTTCGCCCGCGACATCCGTCCCGGCGCGCTGGACGCGGTTCCCGACGCGTACCAGGTCATCGAGACCACGAAAACCGGGATGCCCATTCTCAAGAAAAAATAACACCGCTCGGCATTGATCCGGACGCGGGCCGGGTCCCGGACTCCGGCCCGCGGCGTTTCGCTGGAAGGTTGTATCGGTTTCCGGGAATGCTCGGATGATGACCCCTCGCGCTCGACCGGTCGTTCTTTTCTGTCTTTTGTCGGGGCTCCTCGCCGCGGCGTGCGGACAACGCGGGCCCTCGGCCGCGGGCGGCGGCCGGACGCCGACGATCGCCGTGATTCCGAAAGGGATGACCCACGAATTCTGGAAGGCCATCCACGCCGGCGCGGCCCGGGCGGGCAAGGAGTTGGGCGTCGAGATCCTGTGGAAAGGGCCGCAGAAGGAAGACGACCGGGCCCAGCAGATCACCGTCGTTGAGGACGTCATCAACCGCGGCGTGGCCGGCATCGTCCTCGCTCCGCTTGACGACCAGGCGCTCGTCCGCCCCGTCCAGGACGCGATGCGCGACGGCATTCCCGTCGTGATCATGGACTCGGGATTGAAAGGGCGCGACTACGTCAGCTACGTCGCGACCGACAACTACCAGGGCGGCGTGCTCGGGGCCAAGCACCTGGGCGACCTGCTGGGCGGCCGGGGTAAAATCCTCCTCATCCGCTACCTGGAAGGTTCGGAGTCGACGACGCAGCGCGAGCGGGGATTCCTGGACGCCCTCACAAAAAGCTTTTCGGGCATCGACGTTCTCGTCCGTGACCAATACGCGGGCGCGACAACGGAGACGGCCTATCAGCTGGCCGAAAACCTCCTCGGCCGGTTTCCCGACGTCCAGGGCATTTTCTGTCCGAATGAATCAAGCACGTTCGGAACGCTCCGGGCCCTTCAGGAATCGCGGCTGGCGGGAAAGGTCAAGTTCGTCGGCTTCGACAGCTCGCCCAAGCTCGTCCAGGCGCTCCGCGACGGCCACATCCACGGCCTGGTCCTCCAGAACCCGGTCAAAATCGGCTATCTCGGCGTCGTCCAGGTCGTCCGGCATCTGCGGGGCGAGAAAGTCCCCGACCGGGTGGATACCGGCGTGACGATTGCGACCAGCGCCAACATGGAGACGCCCGAAATCAAGGCCCTCCTTTCGCCCGACCTTTCAATTCTCGATTGATGTCCTTTCCGAACCCGTCCCCTCCGCTCCTCGACATGCGGGGGATGACCAAACGTTTCGGGGCGACGTGCGCGCTCGCCGGCGTTGACTTCGAGCTCGGCCGCGGCGAGGTTCATGCCCTTCTCGGCGAAAACGGCGCGGGCAAGAGCACGCTGGTCAAGATCCTGAGCGGAGCGCTCAAGCCCGATGAGGGCACGATGACGCTGGACGGCCGGCCGTATCACCCCGCCGACCCGCTGGACGGGCGCCGGAGCGGCATTTCGATGATCTACCAGGAACTGAACCTGGCGCCGCATCTCACGGTCGAGGAAAACATCATGCTCGGCCGGGAGGAACGCACCGCCGGGTTCGTCAAACGCCGCGCCGGCCGCGCCCGGATCCGGGAAACGCTCGCCTTCCTTCATCATCCCGAGATCGGGCTCGATGTGCCCGTGCGGCGGCTGAGCGTCGGCGCCCGCCAGGTTGTCGAAATCTGCCGCGCCGTCCTGGACAAAGCCAAGATCCTGGTCATGGACGAGCCGACCAGCAGCCTGACGGCGGAAGACACCGACCGTCTCTTCCAAGTCATCCGCAAGCTCCGCTCCGAAGGCGTGAGCGTCGTTTATATCAGTCATTTCCTCGAAGAAGTCCGCGATGTGGCGGATGTCTATACCGTGCTCCGCGACGGGGCTCGCGCCGGCTCCGGCCTCATGGCCGACGCGACGTTCGACGACCTCATCCAGCTCATGGTCGGCCGGGCCGTGACCGACCTCTTTCCGCGCGTCGAGCACAGGGCCGGCGAGGTCGTGCTGACGCTCCGTGACGTGAAGAGTTCCCGGATGGCCGAGCCCGTGAGTCTCGACCTCCGGCGCGGCGAGATCTTCGGGCTGGCCGGCTTGGTCGGCGCCGGACGGACCGAAACGCTGCGAACGGTTTTCGGGCTGGACGCCGCCGAACGCGGCGCAGTCGACCTGGCCGGGCGTCGGATCCCGGGCGGCAAGCCTTGGCGGGGAATCGAGCGGGGGCTCGGTCTTCTGAGCGAGGACCGGCAGGGCGAAGGCCTGGCGCTGTCGCGGTCGATCGCCGACAACATCACCCTCAGCCGTTTCGCGCCCTATAAAAAACGCGGGATTCTCAGCGTCAAGAAACGGTCCCGGGCGGCCGCCGGGTGGGTCGTCACGTTGAATATCCGGGCCACGGACCCGGGACAGAGGGTCGCCGGTCTTTCGGGCGGTAATCAGCAAAAAGTCGCGCTGGCCCGGCTCCTCCATCAGGACGCGGACGTCATGCTTCTCGACGAGCCGACGCGGGGCATCGACGTTTCCAGCAAGTCGCAGATCTATGAATGGATCGGCCGTCTCGCGGCCGCGGGAAAAGCGATCGTTTTCGTGAGTTCCTATTTTAAGGAGCTGCTCGGCGTGTGCGACCGCATCGCCGTTTTTCATCGCGGCCGCGTCATCGGCATCCGGCCGGCCGCGGCGTGGTCGGAGGAAGAGCTCATGGCCGTCTCGATGACCGGGAAAGCGTGACCCCCATGACAACGAGATCGAAGCTGGCCTCTCTCGTCAACCTCCTCGCTCCCTTCCTCGGGCTCCTCCTCGTCCTCGCCCTGTTCTCCGCGATGCCGGACGTCCAGGCGCGATTCCTTCGGCTCGCCAACCTGAAAAGCGTCGCGACCCAGTCCGTCATCGTCGCCCTGGGCGCGCTCGGGATGACGGTGGTCATCATCAGCGGCGGCATCGACCTTTCGTCCGCGTCAAATATCGCCCTGTCAAGCGTCATCGCGGCGTACGCCGTCAACGCCGGCCTCCCGCCCGTCGCCGCCGTCGTCCTCGGCGTCCTCACGGGAGGTCTGGTCGGCTTTTTCAACGGGGCGCTCATCACCCGGCTTCGGCTCGTGCCGTTCATCATCACCCTCGGAATGATGGGCATCGCCCGCGGCGTCGCGAAATGGATCGCCCACAACCAGAAGATCGACGCGCCGCTGACCTGGGTCAACGACCTCATGGCCAAGTCGCCGCGCCCCGGCTGGCTGCTCCTCGCGCCCGGCGTCTGGCTCATGATCCTTTTCGCCGTCGCGATGGCCGGCATGCTCCGCTACACGGTCTTCGGCCGGCATGCGTTCGCGATCGGCTCGAACGAGGCGACAGCCCGGCTGTGCGGCGTCCGGACAAGCCGGACGAAAGTCGCGATCTACACGCTCGCCGGGCTGTTCTGCGGCCTGGCCGGCGTCATGGAATTTTCGCGGCTCACGGTCGGAGACCCGACCGTCGCGGTCGGGCTCGAGCTCGATATCATCGCCGCCGTCGTCATCGGCGGCGGGAGCCTGAGCGGCGGCGAGGGCAGCATCCTAGGTTCGATGATCGGCGTCTTCATCATGGCCTTTCTCCGCAACGGATGCACGATGATGGGTTGGCCGAACTACATCCAGGAGATCATCATCGGGGCCATCATCGTCGTCGCCGTGGCGCTCGACCAGGTCCGGCACAGGCGCGCGGCTTAGGGACGGCCTCCGTGCGGATGAAACGAGGACGGGGCGCGCCAACGGGATCGTTAAGATGAGCGGGGCGGAAAACGCGAAGCGGCTCCGGGTGGTCCGCGCCCGGGCGCCGATCCGGATCAACGATATCGGGGGGTGGACCGATACCTGGTTCGCCGTCGGAGGAGCGGTCCTGAATTTCGCCGTTCGGCCGCACGTCGAAGTGCGGGTCGTCGTATCCGAAAACATGCGGCGCGTCAAACGGCGGGTGACGGTCCATGCCGAGAACTATCATGAGACGTTCGTCATGGACCCGGACCGGCCGCTCCCCGTCCCTCACCCGCTTCTTCAATTCGCGATCGCGAGCCTTCCCATTCCCGGGAGTTGGGCACTCGACATCGACCTCGTCTCGCGCGTCCCCGCGGGTATCTCGACGGGAACGTCGGCCTCGGTTTGTGTCGCGTTGCTCGGCGCTTTGGACGCGCTGCGCTCGCCCCGTCGCGGCTGGCGCGAGATCGCTCGTTTGGCCCATCGTGTCGAAACAAAAATGCTCGGCCAACAGAGCGGTATCCAGGACCAAATCGCGGCGGCGCACGGCGGGGTCACGTTCATCAGGATGACGCGCTATCCTGAGGCGGAGGTTCGGAGCGTCCGCGTTCCGAAATCCGTTTGGGCCGACCTCGACCGGCGCTTATGCCTGGTGTATTTGGGCCGGCCCCACCGCTCGTCGTCCATGCACGAGCGCGTGATCGCCGGGCTCGAGGCCGGGGGACCGCAGAGGGAGCACCTCCGGATTCTTGGCCGGATCGCCCGCCAAGCCCGCCGGGACCTCCGGAGCGGGGACCTCGAAGCGTTCGGGGAGAGCATGGTCCGGAACAACGAACAGCAGAGGGCGCTCTTTGCGGGCCTGGTCGGCCAGGACGCGGACGCCGTCGCGGCCGTCGCCCGGAAATTCGGAGCGGCGGGATGGAAAGTCAACGGCGCCGGTGGAAAAGGGGGCTCGATGACCGTTTTAGCGTCCGCCGACGAAGAAATCCGGAAGGGGATGGTCGATTCCATCCATGCCCTCGGACACGGAGTTCGGGTCATTCCGGTCGCCCTGTCCGCCGCCGGCCTCGAAGTCTGGGAGGAGGGATGACGAATGACGTCCGGTGTCGGTCCCTCCAAGGATTTATTTTTTTTCGTGTCTAACGTATTGCCTAACACATTCTAGGAGGTATTGAGATGAAAAAATATTTGGCGATTCTTACGGTCATCGGAATCATCGCGTTCGGTTTCTTGTCGTTCGCCCAGGAAAAGCCGGCTCCCCAGCCGAAGCCCGGTCAACAGGCCGCGGCTCCGGGCGGACCGATGCAGAGGCTGAAGAATTGGCTCAACCTGACGCCCGACCAGGAAACGAAGCTCAAGGAATTCCAGAAGGCGCGGCAGGACGAGCAAAAAGCGTTCGGGGACCAGATGAAAAAGCTGCGCGACGAATTGGCGCCGCTGATGAAGGATTCGAAGTCCGACACGAACAAGATCAACGGTCTTATCGACCAGACGACCAAGCTCCAGGCCGATAGGATGAAAAAAGGCGTCCTGAACGAACGGAATCTCGAAAAGATCTTCACCCCCGACCAGCTCGAAAAGGTCAAAAACGCCCGAACCGGCATGCGCGGTCTAGGGATGGGGCTCCGGATGGGACTCGGGATGAGAGGCGCGGGTATGGATCCCGGCGCCATGACCGGCCCCGGAATGCGCGGCGGCGCGGGCCAAATGGGCAGGGGTCAGATGGGGATGGGTCAAATGGGTCCGGGCGTGCGAGGCGGCATGGGATTCGGCCGCGGCCCCGGTATGATGAACGGTCGCGGCGCCATGGGCCCGATGAACCGGCTGCGGGATCTCGGCCGGCGGCTGCGTACGCTGAGACGATGGGGCTTCTGGCGCGGTTTGGGATGGTAATATTTAGTTAATCCGATTCTGCTCCGACCCCCGCGCTTTCCCCGACGAGAGGGAAGGCCGGGGGTTTTTTGTTGTCCTCTGTGGAGGACACCGGCTTCCCGGTGTTCGTTTTCCCCGCCTGATTTTTCCTTTCCTATCCTGGCATGTTTCTTGCTAAACATAATATTGGAAGGAGACCTGAGATGAAAAAGATCGGTTTCATCGTCGCGGCGCTTCTTATCCTTATCCCGCTCCCTGGATCCGGCCAGTCCCAGAGCTACTACGACCGCAGCTATGTCCGGATGAGCTATGTCCAGGGCGATGTTTTCGTCCAGCGCGGCA
>JBGOYP010000047.1:0-11800 GCA_041479785.1 Candidatus Aminicenantia bacterium
AGAGCTCGAGAGCGAGGTCGAGCGGATTTTCCGCGCCGGGGAAAATCCGCGTGGTGACGGGCGGCATATCCCGAGCGCTCCCTCGCCGGGGAAACCGGCGTGCCGACGGTCCTCTGCCCCGAGCCCTCCGCCAGGCTGCGAGTCACTTTCCCCGAGCCCGCCCTGCCGTTTTCTGGTATACTATTGTCCCGATTTTTATAGAAAAAATCTGAAGGAGACGGATATGAAAACGCTGCAAGAGATCGCCTGCGCCGCCGTTCTCAGCGAAGCGCAGATCCGCAAGATCGAAGAGATCATCCTGAGCCACGGACGCTTCACCCAAGCGGCGGTCCGCCGGGAACTCGACTGGTTCTGCGGCGGGCTGGTCATGAACGAGGATTACTTCCGGTCGACGTCGGTCGAGACCATCGCCAAGCACATCGAAGCCCTGATGGCGGCCGAGATCATGGCCACGGCCAAGCAGGAAAAAGCCGTCCGGATCGATTTTTCGACCGAGCTTGAAAACGAGGCGATCTATCTCGTCGACGACGACCATTTCCGCGCCCTGGCCATCGAGCGCCGGGTCGAGGAAAAATACCCGACCTACCGGTGGCAGACGTACCGCACATCGCGCAAGGCCGCCGGCCTCGAATACCTCAGGATGTATGTCGTCTACAAACCGGTTTTCCCGTCCGAGGCCGGCCCCGCCGGAGCCTGCGACATCCGCGCCCTCGCCGACGCGAATTTCCTCGCCTCCGTGACCGAAGAAACGCGGAAGCGCTTCGAGACGCTGCTCTGCGCCCACGAGGGATGGGAAAGCCCGATGATCGATGTCGCCCATAATAAAAAGGCCGGCGAGCTCAGGGTCCAGATCGTCGCCCACACGGATGCCTGCTCGCGTTTCTTCTCGAATATCTCGGACGTCCTCCACAGCCGCGGGCTCGTTTCCAGCCGGAAGTACGTCGAGCGGTTCGTCAACGGCAAATCCATCATCTCGATCTACCTCGCCGACATCGCGGATAAAAAGATCGTCGACGGCCTCATCGAGGACATCAGCGCCGTCTACGCGATCCCCGAGAGTCCCCTGAACGAGCTCTTCCGCCGGGGCGGGCTCTCAGCCGCCGAAACCGTGTTCGGGGTCTCGGCCTGGAGCTTCTCCCACCAGTTCCTGAGCGGCTACAATGAAGAATATCTCAAACTCAGCGAAGCCCTCAAAGACTCGCCCGAACTCCTGGGCATCCTCCGCACCCTCAAAACACGCCTGGCCAAGGACACGTATCAGGAGCCGCGCGTCTGGGACGCGCTCATCGACAACCCGGACTATGTCAAGAAGGCCTTCGTCCTATTCGATAAAAAATTCAACCCGGCCCGCCCGAACCACGGCATCACGGCCGAAATGGCCGAGTTCAAAAAGGACACCGTCCGCAACATTTCGCTCGAGATCGACAGGAACATCTTCCTCGCGGTCGGCCTCTTCATCGAGGCCACGCTACTGACGAATTTTTACATCCGGGAGAAGACGTCGCTCACCTATATGTACGACCCGGCTTTCCTGAACAAGGTCGATTACCCGGAAACGCCGTTCGGGATTTTCCATGTCGTCGGCGCCGAGTTCCGGGGCTTCCACATCCGGTTCCGCGACATCGCCCGCGGCGGGATCCGCATCGTCAAGTCGCCCAACCTCCAGACCTACATGAACAACTCGGACTTCATCTTCGACGAGAACTATAACCTGGCCTGGACTCAGCAGCGCAAAAACAAGGACCTGGCCGAGGGCGGCTCGAAAGGCACGATCCTCCTCAACTGGGGGTTCATGGACAAGGCGACGGCCTGTTTCAAAAAATACGTGGACGGGCTGCTCGACCTCATGCTTCCGCACGAAGGGATTGTGGACCACTCCGGGAAACCGCGGCTCCTGTTCCTCGGCCCGGACGAGGGAACGGCCGACCTCATGGAATGGGCGGCGTTCCGGGCCAAGGACCGCGGTTACGCCTTCTGGAAGGCCTTTTCCACGGGAAAGCCGGTCGCCATGGGCGGCATTCCGCACGACCTTTACGGCATGACGACCAGCTCCACCCACCAATACGTCCTCGAGGCCCTGGCCAAGCTCGGCCTCAAGGAAGAATCGATCACGAAAGTCATGACCGGCGGGCCGGACGGCGACCTGGGGTCGAATGAAATCCTCCTCTCCAAGGACCGGATTCTAGCCATCGTCGACGGTTCGGGCGTTCTTTACGACCCCAAAGGCATCGACCGCAAGGAGTTGCGGACATTGGCCAAAGCCCGAAAAATGGTCGAGCACTTCCCCAAGTCCCGGCTTTCGGCGGGCGGTTTTCTGGTCAACGTCAAGGACCGCGACGTGACGTTGCCCCACGGCGAAAAGGTCGAAAGCGGGCTTGAATTCCGGAACACGTTCCATTTCCATCCGCTGTTCAAGGCCGATCTCTTCGTCCCGTGCGGCGGCCGGCCGGCCTCGGTCACGATCAACAACTGGACGGCGTACATCAACGACAACGGCGAGCCCCGGTTCAAAGTCATCGTCGAAGGAGCGAACCTCTTCATCACCCAGCAGGCGCGACTGCGGCTCGAGGAAAAGGGCGTCATCCTGTACAAAGACGCTTCGGCCAACAAGGGCGGTGTCACATCGTCGTCGCTCGAGGTCCTGGCCAGCCTCGCCCTCACAGACCAGGAGTATGACGACCTCCTTTGCGTTCGGAACGGCCGGGTGAGCGAATTCCGCCGGACATATATCGACGGCATCCTTGACTTTATCCGCGACGCGGCCTCGAAAGAGTTCGAAATCATTTGGAAAGAAAAGAAAGTCCGGGGTATCCCGCGGTCCGTGCTGACCGACACCCTGAGCGAAAAGATCAATGCGATCAAGGACGCGATCGCCGCATCCGACCTCTACGGGAACAAAGCCCTGGCGAAAAAGGTCATCGCCCGCGGCGTGCCTCCGGTGCTGGTGGCGACGATCGGGATCGACAAGATCTTCAAGCGCGTCCCCGAGACGTATTTAAAGGCGCTCTTCGCGGCCCGGATCGCCGGCGCCTATGTCTATAAATTCGGGCTGGACGCCAACGAAGTCACGTTCTTCGACTTTTTGAAAGATCTCGCTTGACCTCAGAGGCCGGGACGAACGAAGGAACGAGGCGGCCCCTCCTCCGCCGATATCCGCCGGACCGCCTCGCCCTCGTCCTTTTCGGCCTCGTATTTTTCGGTTACGTCGGAGTGAGGGCCGCCCGCGTCGCCATCACGTTCGACGAGGTCCAGAGTTTCTATTACTACATTCGGAAAGGCTTCCTCGCCCTCTTTAAATTCGACCAGGCGAACAATCATTTCCTCAACACATTCCTGACGTGGCTCGCCACGCGGATCGCCGGGACGGGCGAATTCGCCCTCCGGATTCCCAACCTTTTGGCGTACGCTCTCTATCTCGTATTCTGCGGGCGGATCCTGACGCGCTTTGCGCCCCGCCTCATCGCCGTCTGCGGGTTTGTTGTTCTGAACGCCAACCCCTACCTCCTCGATTTCTTCTCCATCAGCCGAGGCTACGGTCTTGCCCTGGGGATCTTGATACCGGCCCTCTTCTATCTTCTTCGTTTCATCGAAGAGACCCGGGACGGCTCTCCCCGTGCCTCCCGCTCGCTCACGGCCGCCTTGGCCATCGCCGGCGCCGCCGTCCTGGCCAACTTTACGATTCTGATCGTTTACGTCAGTCTCGTCATCGTCGCGGGCGCCGTTCTCATCTTTTCGTCAAAACGCCGGGTGCCGACGACGCGGCCCGACGGCTCAACGCGAAAATCCGGGATCCTAATCGTCGGCGCGGCCTGGGGAGTCCTCGCCGCGTTCCTGAATTTTCGTGCGTTCTCGTATGACCTCGTCCTTTACCCTAGGATGTTCGAACCCGTGACCGTCAGGATCGTCGGCCTCACGCCTGAAGAGCAAAAATCGACCGAGGTCTTCGGGCTCGACCAGGATAAAGAGGACATCACCATGTCTTTCAAAGACGGGCTCTGGGCGCCTCCGTATCCTTCGTGTACCACGGCGATCGTCCTCAGAATTCCCGGGAACCTTCTTGACAAGGTCGAAGACGTTGAAGTCCGCATCGGGCCGAAAACATTTTCCGACCGGGAACGCCTATGGCAGGTCCGGTCCGGCCCGCATAACCAGCCTCAGGTGGATTTTACGCTCCGCAACGCCATTTCCCTTCCTCGCCCCGATGTCGCCCAGATCAGGAACGCCATCAACTGGAAAGGCCGCGCCGCCTTTAATGCGGCGCTTTTCAGGAGCATGGCCTGGCTTGCCGCGGCCTTCGCCGGCCTTATCGGATTTGGGACCCTCGGCCGCCTTTTGATCCGGCGATGGCGTCTTCTAGACCTCGAACCGTTTCTTCCGGTCTGGAGAATCACCCTGGCCCTGGCGGCGGTCGCCGCCGGCCCGATCTTTCTTCTTCAGCGAAAAGGCGAATTTTACATCGGCGGCTACTCCGGTATCATGAACGACACGTTTCTTTCGCTCGTCAATTTATCGCTTTATGGCCGCCGAATCGCAGGTCCGGAATTAGCGCCCTGGATCCTGGCGGGATTCGGCCTGGCGGTCGTCCTCTTGTTCGCCGGGGCCTGGCCGAAACGGCTTAAGACACCCGGGCCCGGTTTATTCGCGGGCCTCGTATTCGGCACAGTCCTCCTCCTGACGACCGCGGCCGTCCTCCTCCAGCACACCTTTTTCCGAACGCCTTATCTGAGCGGCCGGTCGGCGCTTCTCTTCGTCCCGATGACCCTGCTGTTTATCGTTTTTGCGTTTGCCTCCGCGGACGCGGTCAAGGGGCTTCGACTCGGGACCCGGGCGCTCCTGGTCGCGCTCACCGCGATCTGTCTCGTCCATTTCGCGAAAACGGCGAACACCCGGATCACGTTCGACTGGCGATTGGACGCCGACCACAAAGCCGTGGTGGCCGACCTCGAACGGCTGCACCGGGAGCGGCCCCCGGCCGACGCCACCATCCATCTCGGTATCGATTTCAATTTCTACCCGGGGATGGTTTATTTGAAAGAGCGGAGGGGCCTGACCTGGCTCCAAGTCGAGGTCGTCCCTCCCGTACGCCCCGAAGATTATTATTATGTTCCCGGGCCCTATGATGAGAGCCGGATGGTCCTGGTCAAACAGTATCCGACCGGCAACATCCTGGTCCAGGCCAAATAAAACAGCCGGACAAACGATGGACAAGACAAAAAAGGCGTTTGACGGACAGAAGGCGGCTCTCGCAGCCCTCATCGCGCTCGGCCTGTTTTTCTTCGGCTTCGCCGTCGTGCGGGCCGCTAAGGTCGCGATCACGTTCGATGAAGTCATCACGTTGTATTATTACGTCAAGAAAGGTTTCCTTGGCCTTTTCAAGTTCGACGCATCGAACAACCATTTGCTCAACACGCTGCTGGTCTGGCTCGTGACCCGGGTCGCGGGCACGAGCGAATTTGCCCTCCGGATCCCCAACCTCGCCGGCTATCTTCTGTATCTCGTATTCTCCGCCCGTCTTCTCCGGCGGTATGCGCCCGCGGCCATCGCCGTCTGCGGATTCGTGGTGCTCAACGCGAACCCCTATCTCCAGGATTTCTTCGCACTCAGCCGGGGATACGGGCTTTCGCTCGGGCTCCTCATGGCCGCTCTCTTCTGCCTTCTCCGATTCGCGGAGGAGACGCGGGACGGCTCGCCCCGCGCTTCCCGGACGCTGACGACGGCGCTCCTGGCCGCGGCCGCCTCCGTCCTGGCGAGTTTCACGCTCCTCATCGTGTATCTGAGTATCGGTGTGGTCGCCGCCGCCGTTATCGCCCTTTCCCCCAATCGTCGGTTTCGCCCCCCCGAGCCGGCGGACGGCCATCCGCGCCGGTCTAACCGAAGAATCCTTTACGCCGCAGCCTGGGCCGCGATCGCTCTGCTTTTAAACCTGCGAGCATTCAGCTACGGCTTCGTCACGTCTCCGAGGATGTTCGAACCCGTGACCGTCAAAATCGGCGGCCTCGACCCGAACGAGCTGACATCGGCGGAGGTCCTGGGGCCGGATATCTTCAAAGTTGATATCCCTATGATCCTGAAGAACGGCATCTGGGCACCCGAATCGCCCTTATGCATGACGGGGATCACCCTCAAGGTTCCTAGGACGCTCGTCGAAAAGATTACGGACGTTGAGGTCCGCATCGGACAAAGCGTTTTTCACGATCAAGACCGGATTTTGGAGGTCCGGGCCGCTCCGCATAACGAGCCATTGATCGAATTTTCGCTTCACGACCGCGTCTCCCTCCCCCACCCGGACTTCGCCGAAATTGCGAACGCTATCAACTGGAAGGGCCGGCCGGCCTATGACCGGGCCCTCGTCATCAGTTTGGCGGCCTTCCTGGCGATCTTCAGCGGGCTGATCGGGATCGGGACCCTGGCCGGGCGTCTCCTCCAAAAATATCGCCTCCTGAATATCCGGCCCTTTCTGCCCATCTGGCGGGTCACCCTGGCCTTGGCCGCCGTCGCGGGAGGGCCCATCTTTATTCTCCATGACAAGGGCGAGTTCGTCTTCATCGGGGGCAGCCCCACCTTGGGCGAGGCCGTTCTTTCCCTGGTCAACAATTCCATCTACGGCCGTCGAATTCTGGGCTCGGGAGCGCTTCCCTGGATCGCGGCCGCGTTCGTTCTCGCGGCCCTTTTTCTCGTCGCCGGGCTCATGCGGGCGGGACCAAAAAAGCTCGGCCCCAACCATCGCGCGGGGGTCGTCCTGAGTTCGGTCTTTGCCCTTGCGATCCTGGCCGTTTTCGTTCAATACATTTTCCTTGGCGTGCTCTTTATGAACGGCCGGCGGGCTCTCTTTTTCATCCCCTTGACCCTGCTGTTCGTCATTTTCGGTTTCGTCACGATGGATTCATTCGGGCGGGCGCGACTCTGGACCCGGGCGCTCCTGGTCGCTCTCACCGTGCTCTATGCCGCTCACTTCGCGAAAACCGCGAACACATCGATCACCTTCGACTGGCGATTCGAAGCGGACCACAAGGCCGTTCTGGCCGACATCGAGCAAATGCGCCGGGCCGGGCCGCAACCGGATTCCGACGTCCGCCTCGGCCTCGATTTCCATTTCTATCCCGGGATGGTTTATCTGAAGGAGCAACGGGATTTGTCCTGGCTCAAGCTCGACGTCGTCCCTCCCTATCAGCCTGAAGATTATTATTATTTTCGAGGTCCCTTCGATAAAAACCGGATGGTCCTAGTCAAGCAGTATCCGACGGGGAACATCCTGGTCAAAGAAAAATTCTGAAAATAATCTTTTCGGTGACAGACAACTCAATCCTCAATTTCACGCCTGAAAAATTGCGGCGACGGCCGCCTTGTTTTCAGTTTCTTGCCAAGTCATCATCAGGCCAGCCAGACATGAAAAAAAAGGATTATTGGTGCGCAATTCAATTCCAGTTCAAAGGTATCTAAGGACATCGAATCCGCCGAATTTCGGTAATGCGTTATCTGTCACCGAAATTACGCCCGCGGAGTCACCGGATTTATCCGCTTTTGTCCGAACCCGCGGTGTGAGATAATATGGGCATGAAGCGAATGCCCAAGGCTGTAAAAATATTCAAAAGCTTTAGGGACCAGGAAGTTTGGGACATCAAGTATTATATCAACCTGAGTCCGGAAGAGCGTCAGCGCATCGCCCGAGAGCTCCGCGAGAGATATTATGGGACAAATCCTCCGCGAATCCGGGACGTTCACGACGCACAATGACCCTGGCCTATTTTTCGCGGGACATCCAGGACCTCCTCTCTCTTCTCTTCAAGCACAAGGTCCGTTATCTCATCGTCGGGGCGGAAGCCGTGATCTATCACGGCTTCGCCAGGCTCACCGGCGATATCGACATCTTTTTTGAACCCTCTCCGAAAAATTGCCGGGCTCTATTTTCCGCTCTCCGGGAATTTTGGGCTGGTCCGGTGCCGGGAATCGGGTCTCCCGCCGAGCTCGCGACCAAGGGGACGATCATCCAATTCGGCTATCCGCCGAACCGCATCGATTTGATCAATACGATCTCCGGTGTCGATTTTCCCGAAGCCTGGAAGGACAGGTCTCCCCGGAATCTACTCGTCCGGAAGCAGAGTGTGACCGTGCTCTACATCGGGCTCTCTGCCCTGATCAAGAACAAGGAAGCCTGCGGGCGGCCCAAGGACTTGGAGGATCTTAAGTATCTCCGGGAAGCGGCAAAAAAGACCGGCCACAAAGCCTAGGCACAGCCCGTCCCTAGGCCCCCGTCCGGGGGCCGCGTTTTCAGCTGATCTCGCCCGTCAAATACGCCCTGGTGCGCGCATCCTGCGGGTTGGAAAAGACCTCCGCGGCCGGGCCATGCTCGACGAGCTCGCCGAGATATAAGAAAGCGATGTAATCGGCGATCCGGCGGGCTTGTCTTAAAATATGGGTCACGACGATCACGGAGTAGTCCGACTTGAGCTGGGTGAGGCGCTGCTCGACGATCCGGCTCGACTGAGGGTCGAGGGCCGAGGTCGGCTCGTCGCCGAGAATGATCGACGGCTCGACGGCCAACCCGCGGGCCAGGCACAGCCGCTGCTGCTGCCCGACCGAGAGGCGCGAGGCCGGCTCATGGAGCCGGGTCGCGACCTCGTCCCATAGCCCGGCGGCGCGGAGCTCCTTTTCGACAAGCGCGGCGAGCCGTTTCCGGTCGCGCATCCCGTGGATCCTCGGCCCGTAGGCGACGTTGTCGAAAATCGACATCGGCAGGACCTGGGGCTTTTGCGACAGGAGCCCCATCTTCGTCCGGATCCGGGCGACATCGACCTTGGGGTCATAAATGTCCTCGTCGTCGACAAAGACATGCCCTTCGATGCGGACGCCGTCCCAGGGGTCGAGAAGCCTGTTGAGGGACTTGAGGAGCGTCGTCTTCCCGCAGCCCGACGGCCCGATGACGACCGTGACCTTGTGGTCGGGGATATTCAGAACGATGTCCTTCAGCACCTGGTTGGCTCCGTAGGACACGCTCAAGTTCTGGATACGGATGTGGGTTCGTGTCTCCATGGCTTGATCCTATCTGACCGAATGCTTTGAAAATCGGCGGCCGAGCAGCCGCGAGATCAGGCTGATCACGAGAATGAGCAGCGTCAGGATGGCGGCCGAGGCATAAGCGCGCTGCCGGACCTCGGGGTACGGCGTCCCGAGCTGGAAGAAGATGGCCAGGGGAAGGGTCGCGGCCGGCTGGAGGAGGGAGCGCGGAATATTGTCCGTGAAGCCGGCGGTGAAGAGAACCGAGGCCGCGTCCCCGATCCCGCGGCCGAAGGCTATCAGGACGGCGGTCAAGATTCCGGGCAACGCCTGGCGGAAGACGACTTTGAGCGCCGTCTCGAGCCGGGTCGCGCCCAGGGCGTCGGACGCTTCCCGGAGCGCCCGCGGGACGAGACGGACGATCTCGTCCATGGCCCGGGTCATGATCGGAAATTCCAGCAGCGCGACCGTGACGATCCCGGCGAGAAGCGAGGTCCGGAGTCCCAGGGACATCATGATGATGAACCCGAACGCCCCGTAAACGATCGAAGGAATGCCCCAGAGGACGTCGAGCGAAAAACGGGTGACCGTCGACAGGGGCGAGCGTTTGTTGGAGTGGAGGTTAATATACAACGCGATCGGAAGGCTTATGACCGCGGCCAGCAGGGTCGCGCCCGTCGCCAGGTACAGCGACCCGACGATCGCGTTCAGGATCCCGCCTTCGCGCCCCAGATAATAGCCGCCCTTCGGCGTCTGGGTCAGCATGGATAGGCGGAGGGCCGGCAGGCTTTTAATAATGACGGTCCCGATGATGACGAGCAGGCTGCCGACGACCAGGATGGTCGACGCCGTCATCAGACATCGGGCCACGCTTTCTTCCGCTTTACGCTTCGTCCACGCCATTATTCGGCCTTTCGTTCGGCTTTGTTCAAGATGAACCGCGCCCCGATGTTGAACACGAAGACGACGGCGAAGAGGACGAGAGCGGCGAACATCAACGCCGAGTCGTAGAGGGGGACGGACATCATCTCGCCGTAGTTATTGGCGATCAGGGCCGGCAGCGGATAGGCGCCGTCGAAAACGGATTTCGGCAGACGGGGCACGTTTCCCACGACCATGAGGACGGCCATCGTCTCGCCGAACGCCCGGCTCAGGCCGAGGACGAGGGCGGCGATGATCCCCGGAAGACCCTTGCGCAGGACCACGTGCTTGACCGTCTCCCATCGGGTCGCGCCGAGCGACAACGACGCCTCGCGCAGCTCGTAGGGAATCGCCGTGAAGACTTCGAGGGAAACGTGGATGATCGTCGGAAAAATCATGACGGCCAGGACGATCCCGCCGGCGAGGACGCTGTAGCCCGAGGAATTCACGCCGAATAGCGGGGCCAGGACGTTGCCGACGAACGGAACGATCATCAGCACTCCCCATACTCCGAAGACGACCGAGGGGATCCCGGCCAGCAGGTCCACGACCGGCTTGACCGCCTCGCGGACGCGCTTCGGGGCATATTCCGAAAGGAAGATCGCGGTCAGCAGAGAGATCGGGGCGGCGATAATCATCGCCACGGCCGTCACCCATAGGGTGCCGACGATGAACGGGAGGAAGCCGAAGTCTCCCTTGAGCGGATGCCAGGCCGACCCGAAGAGCAGCCCGGCAAAGGATTTCGCCCCCAGAATCGGGCGCGACTTCTGAAATAGCCCGATGAGAACGAGAAGGACAAGAAGGCTCGGCACGCCGGTCGCGAAAAGCATCGACCGCCGGGCTAAAAGGTCCTTGATCCGTCTCATTTAATCCGGTCCAGCCCGGCCTTCAGCCGGTCTTGAGTCAGGGGGATATATCCGGTCTCCGAAACGTATTTCTGGCCGTCCGTCAGGATCCACCTCAAAAATTCGCGGGCCACGGGATTCGCGGGCCGGCCTTTCGAAACCAGAAAAAGTTCGCGGGCCGGAGGCGACGGATAGATGCCCGCGGCAATGGCCCGCGTGAGATCGTCGCGCGTCGCGTAGATGTTTTCCCGGTCGTCGATCGTGCCGTTCCCGTCGATGTCGATCGGGACGACGGCAAGGCCGTTGACGGGGCGGCGCGTCTTCGCGTCGTAGGCGTAGTTGACGTTATTGTAGCCGATCCCCAGGGGGGCACGGAGAATGGCGTCCGCCAATCCCGGGTCGCCGTACACGCCGATGCCCTCCAAGTCTTCCTGTTTTTTCCCGAAGTATGCGGCCCATGTTTCGCCCGCGCCGCAGGCGTCCGACCTGGTAAAAACGCGGATTTCGGACGTCCCCGTCTGGCCGAAAAGCTGCTCCCAAGTTTTGGCCTTGCCCGTAATCCAGATATCGATGAATTGCTGTCGCGTCACGCCTCTCTTGAGAACCTGAACGAGGAACGGATTTTTAGCGTTGGCCGTAGCGAGGACCGCGTCCTTGGTCACGGCGATGCCGACCGCCCCCTTGGCGGCCTCTTCGGAATGGATATCGCGCGAGACCATCCCGAAATCGGCCATCCCGGACAAAGCGTCGGTCATGCCCTTGCCCGCCCCACCGGCCTGGACGTCGATTATGACCGCGGGATGGACCTTCCGGAATTCTTCGCTCCACTTGAGGACCATCGGATAAAGGGCCCAAGCGCCCGAGACGCTGACCGTTCCACGGAGCGGCTTAGGCGCAGGATTCTGTCCGAACGATACGTTGAGGGCCAGCCATGCCTCGAGAAAGATTGCCGTTATTTTTTTCATGTCGTCCCTCTGTTTGTCGAATTAAAAGCCCGCCTGGAGTTGGACCAGGAGAGCTTTGTTCGTCGTATGGCCGGA
>JBGOYP010000048.1:0-11391 GCA_041479785.1 Candidatus Aminicenantia bacterium
CCCGGCTGGCCGGCGATGCTGCGAACCTATTGGAACAACGAAGAAACCTACCAGAAGAAGTTCAAGAACGGCTGGTATATGACCGGCGACCGGGCGAGCCTGGACAAGGAAGGCTACTTCTGGTTCGTGGGCCGCGACGACGACATCATCAACACCGGTGGCCACCTCGTCAGCCCCTTCGAGGTCGAATCGGCCCTTCTCGAGCACGCGGCCATCGCCGAATCGGCCGTCGTCAGCAAGCCCGACCCGATCAACATGGAAGTCGTCAAAGCCTTCGTCACGCTCAAGCCCGGGTTTACGGCGAGCGTCGACCTCGACCTCGAGATCATGAATTTCATCCGGAAGAAACTCTCGCCGCTGGCCATGCCGCAGGAGATCGAATTCGTCGAGTCGCTCCCCAAGACGCGGAGCGGGAAAATCATGCGCCGGATCCTCAAGGCCCAAGAGTGGGGCGAAGAGATCGGAGACACCTCGACTCTCGAAAATGATTAATACCGGACCTCAATTTTTATAATGAGCAATCATGTCCGACCCAGTGAAAGACGTCATCCTCAAGTACGTCATCGAAGAATACTTGGTGGAAGGCGGAGACCCCATCACCTACGATACGCCCCTGATTTCGGGCGGCATCGTGGATTCATTCTCGATGGTTTCGCTCAAGCGGTTCCTGGAGAATAAGTATAAGATTTCGATTCCCGACGACCAGGCGACGCCCGAAGCCTTCGACGATGTGAACAAGATCGCGGTCCTCGTCCGCCGGTTTACGCACGCATAACTTTTCAGAAACAAGTCCGGGGTCAAGCCTGAGATCTGATCCCGAGAAGAAGGAGATCAAACATGGCTTATGACGATAAAACACGAGGCTTGTACCGGGCGCAGCTGCAAGGTTTGAAAGACGCCGGAATATTCAAGCAGGAGCGGTTCATCCACTCCCCTCAGGCGGCGGATATCGAAGTCGAATATCCGGCGGGGTCGTCGCTCCGGAACGTGATCAACATGTGCGCCAATAATTACCTCGGCTTATCGAGCCACCCCGAGGTGATCAAAGCCGCCCATGAAGGCCTGGAAACACGCGGCTACGGCATGTCCTCGGTCCGGTTCATCTGCGGCACACAGGACATTCACCGGGAGCTCGAAAAGAAAACGACCGAATTCCTCGGGACGGAGGACACGATTCTCTTCCCCTCCTGCATGGACGCCAACGCCGGCGTGTTCGAGGCCGTCTTGACCAAGGACGACGTCATGATATCAGACCGCCTGGTCCATGCCTCGCTCGTGGACGGCATCAGGCTCTGCAGCGCCATGCCCGATACGTTCAAGCACTCCGACCTGGGCCACCTCGAGTCGAAGCTCCAGCTCCACCAGGACAAGCGGTTGCGGCTGGTCATCACGGACGGCGTCTTCTCCATGGACGGCGACACGGCCAAGCTTGACGAGATGGTCGCCCTCTGCGAAAAATACAACGCGATGCTCCTCGTCGACGACTCCCACGCTACGGGATTTATCGGCAAGACCGGTCGCGGAACGCATGAAAAATACGGCGTGATGGGCCACATGGACATCATCACGACGACGTTCGGCAAAGGCCTCGGCGGTGCGACCGGAGGTTGCGTCTCCGGCCGCCGCGAGCTCGTCGAGATGTGCCGCCAGAAGGCCCGGCCTTATCTTTTCTCCAACACGATCGCGCCGGTCGTCGTGACCGGCATCCTGAAGGTCTTTGAGATCCTCATGGCCTCGACCGAACGCCGCGACAAGCTCGAACGCAACGCCGCCTACTGGCGCAAAGGACTGACCGAGGCCGGGTTCATCCTCAAGGAAGGCGACACGCCGATCGTCCCGGTCATGCTGTTCAACGCGAAGCTGTCGCAGGACGTCTCCCGGGCGCTCTACGACGAAGGCATCTATGCCATCGGCTTTTTCTTCCCCGTCGTTCCCCAGGGCCAGGCCCGCATCCGGACCCAGCTCTCGGCCGCCCATGAGATCCATCACCTCGACAAGGCCCTGGACGCCTTCACCAAGGTCGGAAAGACGTTCAACATCCTGGGCAAGACGAAACAAGAAATCATCGAGATGTACGGGAATTAAAGAAGGCCGCGAAATGCTGGAGAACAAACTCGCCAATCCCGCGCCGCTCGGACTGATGGGTTTCGGGATGACCACGGTCCTTCTGAATATCCACAACGCCGGCTTCTTTCCCGTGAGCGCCATGGTTCTGGCCATGGGCATCTTCTACGGCGGCATCGCCCAGGTCATCGCCGGCATCATGGAATACAAGAAAGGGAACACGTTCGGGACGACGGCCTTCACGTCCTACGGCCTGTTCTGGCTGACGCTCGTCGCGCTCTGGGTTATTCCCGGAGCGAAAGCGCCCAACGGTGATAGGACGCCCGAGGCGTACATGGGCTGCTACCTATTCCTGTGGGGATTGTTCACGTTCTTCATGTGGCTCGGCACGTTCCGCAAGAATAGGGCCCTCCAGTTCATCTTTCTCAGCCTGACGGTCCTTTTCCTTCTGCTCGCCCTCCGGGATTGGAGCGGCTCCGTTCTCATCGGCCGGATAGCCGGATTCGAAGGCATCGTCTGCGGATTGTCCGCCATTTATCTCGCGATGGCCGACGTCCTGAACGAAGCAAAAGGCCGGACCGTCCTTCCGATCGGCGAAATCCGGTCGTAACCTAAAATCTTCCGCCGGGGGTCAGGCCAAGGCCAGACCCCCAACGTTTTTTGCCGCGGATTGTCCTGAGGGCGTCGAACCGCTATACTGGCCGCTGTGAACGCATCGTTCGGACCGTTGCGTCTCGGTCGGCTAATCGTCGATTTTCCGGTCGTTCTCGCGGCCCTGGCCGGATACAGCGACGCCCCCTATCGACAAATCTGTTTCGAACTCGGAGCCCCGTTCGCCACCACCGAAGTCATTCTCGACCGCTTTCTCCTCAAAGACAGCAAACTGCGGCGCCGGCTCGTCCGTCCGGACGAAGCCGGCCGGCCGGTCGCGGGGCAGATCATGGGAGATGACCCGGAGACGATGGCCCGGGCCGCGGTCTCGCTGCGCGAGCTGGGCTACGACGTCATCGACCTCAACTTCGCCTGTCCCGTCCGCAAAGTCCTGTCCCGCCGCCGCGGCGGGTTCCTGATGACCCGGCCCGAAAGCGCCCTGGATATCGTTCGCGCGGTCCGCGGCGCCGTTCCCGACCGCCCTTTGACCCTCAAGCTTCGAAAGTCCTTCGCCTCCGCCGATGCGACCCGCGACGCGTTCTGGGCGATCGCCCGGGGCGCTTTCGACGCCGGCGCGGACGGGCTGTGCGTCCATGCCCGGAGCGTCGAGCAGAAATATTCCGGGCCGGCCGATTGGACGTTTTTAGCCGACGTGAAACGGGCCTTTCCGGAAAGGACGATCATCGGCTCCGGGGACGTTGCGACTGCGAAGGACGCGCTGAGAATGCTCGCCGGGACCGGAGCGGACGGTGTGGCGATCGCCCGCGGCGCAATCGGCAATCCCTGGGTCTTCGGCCAAGCCCGTGACATCGCCGCCGGACGTGAGCCTCGACCGCCGAGCCTGACAGAACAGCGCGACGTCATCGCCCGCCATTACGAGCTCGCCGCCGCGCACTACGGCGCTCGGAAAATCGCCCCGATGATGCGTCATTTCGGGATCGCCTACGCCCGCCTCCACCCCTGCCCCAAAGAGGTCCGCAAGGCGTTTGTCGAAGTCAGGTCGGCAACGGACTGGAAGGCGGTTTTAGAAACGTATTACGTCCGCGAATTCGGCCCTCAGAAGAAATAATAAACGGCTCCGAGCAGCCGCAGATTGGAAAACGTTTCCGTGTCCCGAACCATCCCCTTGGCGTCTGCCGTCCCGTAGGCGGCGGCCGTCCATTCGACTTCGGCCGCCAGACGCACGTTCCCGGAGTTAAAGAGAATGCGCGGCGCGAGCCGATAGAGAAGGTCGATATTGGCCGCTCGAGCGTAAACGGCCGAGGTCAAGGTCTTTTTCGCGCCCAGGTTTTTCGCGTATCCGCCGAAGAGGCCGGCCTGGAATTTCTCACCGCCCGTCATAACCTCCCTCCGTAAACAGCCTCCGCTTTCACCGTGGCCGCCGTCGTTTTATATTTGACATAGGCCATCCAGGCCGTGGAGGTCAGGGTCGTATCCGTCTTGTAGCCGAACGCCGTCGCCTGACGCGGCTTGAGCGTCAGCAGGTCGCCGCCGAGTCCGAAGAGAAACTCGCAGCCGCCCTCGCATTTCCAATCATACTGCGCTTTCAGGTTGAACTCCGGCAACGCCGCGTTCAGGGCGTAGGCCGAGCTCGCGCCGTCCGGCCCGTTCGTTGAAGTCCGGAGCCCATCCCGGGTACAATCGTCCCGCGATGGTGACGACGACCGAAGTCCGGGCCAAAAGCGTCCTCAATAAATCGAAGATCTTCGACTACTGCGTCAATTGCTACACCGGCTGCGAAATCAACTGCCGGTACTGCTACGCGGCCCTCTTCATGCGGCGCTATTCGGGGCACGCGGAGCCGTGGGGGGCGTTTGTGGACGTCAAGGTCAACGCTCCCGAGCTTCTCGAAAAACAAGTCCTCAAAGCCCGGAAGGGCGTCGTCTGGCTGTCCTCGGTCTGCGACCCCTACCAGCCGGCCGAAGCCCGATACAGGCTGACGCGGCGCTGTCTCGAGATCCTCGCCGCGGCGCGGTTTCCCGTCCAGGTCCAGTCGAAGTCCGTCCTCGCCCTCCGGGACATCGATGTCTTCAAGACGTTCGACGACATCCAGGTCGGGTTTACGATCGCCACCGACGACGAGGCGATCGGGCGTTTGTTCGAGCCGAACGCGTCGGCGGTCGGAGAGCGGGTCCGGGCCCTCGGCCTTCTCAAATCTCAGGGCCTTCGAACGTTTGCCTTTGTCGGCCCGATCCTTCCCGGGCATCCTGAATCGCTGGTGGCCGCGCTCGAGGGAAAGGCGGACCGGGTCCTGATCGACCGGATGAATTATACGGACACGATCCGGGGTTTCTATCGGAGTCAGAATCTCGCCCACGCCATGAGCGACGAGTTTTTCCAGGAACACACGCGGCGCCTCGTCGCGGAGCTTAAAAAACGGCGGATGGCCTTCGAAGTCGTTTACTGAGCGCGGCTCTGAGGACAACGACCAGGCGGACATCGAGGAGCGGCTCCAAAAGCATCGCCTGGCCGGCGTGGCGCGGAAATCCGTTTAATACGACGGCGTCTCCCGGCTTAAACCTGCGCCTGGCCAAAAAGCTCTCAAGGACCTTCCGCGCCAGCGGAAAATGTTCGTCTTCGAGAAGCGCTCCGGTGGCCAGCGAATTCCGGATGATACCCAGCTCGGCCGTCGTATAGCCGGAAGCCGCCGAGCTCGAGAGGGCCGCGATCCGGCGAAGGTTCGCTCCGAAATCGAAATGCAGGAGACGCCGCCCTCGAATCCCCTGGTCCTCGAGCCGGTCGCCGAGCGGCGTCTTTCCCGCCCCCGTCGGCCCCAACAGAAGAATGGCCGCCGGGCGGTCGGCCGTTCCGGATGCGGGCGTTTTCATCGTCTTCGGATTATGATACAGTATTTTTACAAATTGGAAGAGGCTTTCCATGAACATCGGAGAAATCCTACTTAAGCTTTTTTTAGCGATCATCCTGGGCGGAATCATCGGGATCGAGCGGGAGACGAGCCACAAGCCGGCCGGGTTTCGGACGCACATCCTCATCTGCGTCACCTCGGCGATGATGATGATCGTCGCCGAACGCCTTTCGGGAACAGCCGACGCCGTCCGGATGGCCGCCGGCATCATCACGGGCGTCGGATTTCTCGGCGCCGGGGCGATCCTCCAATCCCGGGGTTCCGTTCACGGACTGACGACGGCGGCGACCATTTGGGCGGTGGCCGGATTGGGTTTGGCCGTGGGCGCGGGATATTACGTCGTCGCCGTGTGCTTCACCGTCATGGTCGTTCTGACCCTCGTCGTTTTCCGAAAGATCGACCGGGCCCTGTTTAGCAGAGCCGAAAAGAACCACCCCGACCCCCATTGAAACCGGCCGCCGTGGAAAAGCCGGGTGGATTCCTCTATAATATCTTGCCCGTTCCATGAAAATCGCAAACTCGGTCGTCATCTTAGGGGTGGCGCTGGCCGCCGTAACCCGCTGTCTCACGGCCGCCGGTCCGATCCGGGACGGCCGACCGGCCGGGACGATCGTCGTCAAGGACAGCCTTGACCGGGCCGTCGTCGTTCCGCGCGGAGCCCGCCGCATCATCTCCATCCAACCTGAGATCTCGCGGATGCTCGTCGCTCTAGGGGCCGGCGCAACGCTCGTCGGCGCGGACTACAACCTGAGGCTGCGCGACCCCTTGTTCAAGCTCGTCTTTCCCGAAGAGTCCCGGATCCCCCTCGTTTCGATGTCCGAGAACAACGTCAATCAGGAGCTCGTCCTGAGCCTGAAGCCCGACGTTATTTTCGTCTCTCCGTTTGAGCGCCAGATCGTCGCCTCGCTCGAAACGAAGACACGGACGCCGGTCGTCGCGCTCGCGTCCATGGGCGATTTCACGAAGCTCGCCGAAGAAATGACCCTCCTCGGCCGCGTCCTGGGACGGGAGGCGCGGGCGGCCGAGCTCGTCGCGTATTTCAACGGGACGGTCGCCCGCGTCCGGCGGACGCTCGGCGATCTCCCCGCGAACACGAAGCCGCGCGTCTATCTGGCCTTTTGGGGCTCGCTCACCCGGACGCCGCTCCTCTACGCGCCGGTGACCGCCGCGGGCGGCGTGAACGTCGCCGAAAAAGCCGTGCCCGATTTCCTGGGCTCGGTCCAGACTATGGTCAATGTCGAACAACTCCTGCGCTGGGACCCCGATATCATCCTCGTCCACGGCAACTATCGGCCGGAAGAGCGCGCCGTGACGCCGGAGAGCGTCCTCAAGGACCCGCGGCTATCCGCGACGAAAGCGGTCCGAGCCCGTCACGTCTATTACACCTTCGGATTCTGGGACTGGTGGGACATGGCCGAGGTCACTCTCGAAACGATGTATCTGGCCCACCTGTTCCACCCCGAGAAATTCCCGACCTACGAGATGATGAAGGACGGCGATGCCGTCATCAAGATGTTTTACGGCGTCGAGAACGTCTTCGCGGCGTTCTGCCGGGTCCTGAAGTGCGAGGACTGGGCTCATGACTGACGGCCGCCGGGCTCTCCGATGGGCGATCGGGATGTCTCCGGTCGCCGTTTTTTTTCTATCTCTGTATTTCGGCTCCTGGCATATTCCACCGCTCGACGTTTTCAAGACCTTATTCTCACCCCTCCTTCCCGCTTTAAAAAACGGTCTTCCCGACGCCCAGAGATATCTCGATGCCATCTTCGGCGTCCGTCTGCCGCGTCTCGTTTTGGGGTTCACGGCCGGGGCGGCCCTGGCCGTGTCCGGGGCCTCGCTCCAGGCCCTTTTCAAAAACCCGCTCGTCAACGAATACATCCTCGGCATCTCGTCGGGCGCGGCCTTCGGCGCGGCGCTCTCTCTCGTTTTCCTCGGCGAGGCCGTCCCTCCCCAGATCGCGGCGTTCGTCTTCGCCGTGGTCGCCGTTTTGCTCGTTCTCGGCTTCGCTAAAAATTCCGACTCTCCCGTCGTCACTCTCCTCCTCACCGGCGTGATCGTCTCGGCTTTCTTTTCCGCGCTTCTCTCGCTCACGGAATTCTTCGCCAGCCCGTACTCGCTGCTCGGTTTGTTCTACTGGCTTATGGGAAACCTGTCCCTGCCCGGCTGGCGTCAGCTCGCGATATCCTGTCCGTTGATGGTCGCCGGAGGCTTCGGCCTGGTCCTTATGCGCTGGAGGATGAACGTCCTCTCGATGGGCGACGACGAAGCGCGCGCCCTCGGCGTCAATATCCGCCGCGAAAAACTGCTCGTCGTCGGCCTGGCGACGCTGATCACGGCGTCCGCCACGGCCGTCGCCGGCATCATCGGCTGGGTCGGTCTGATCGTCCCGCACATCATCCGCATGACCACGGGCGCCGATAACCGACGGGTCATCCCCTTATCGGCGGCCCTCGGGGCGTCGTTTCTGATGCTCGCCGACGACCTCGCCCGAAGCCTGGCCACGTTCGAGGTCCCGGTAGGGATCTTCACGAGCCTGATCGGCATCCCGTTCTTCATCCTTCTCCTCCGGAAATCCAAGAGGGTCTGGTCATGAACGTCCGGGTCCATGACCTGTCCTTCGGCTTCCGCGACTTTGCCCTCCACATCCGGGACCTCGTCTTCCCTTCAGCGCACGTGACGGCCATTGTCGGCCCAAACGGCGCCGGCAAGACGACCCTCCTCAAATGCCTGAGCGGAATTTATCGGGTGTCCCGGAACGCCGTATTCTTGGACGGCCGCGATGTGACCACGCTCTCGGAACGCGAGCGGGCGCGCCGCCTGGCCTTCGTTCCCCAGGAGCATGCCTCCGCGTTTAATTACTCTGTTCGCGATTTCGTCCTCATGGGCCGGGCCGCCTACGTTCCGCTCTTCTCCGTCCCGTCGGGCGCCGATGTCCGCTTCGCCGACGAAGCTCTAGAGTTCGTCGGCCTGGGACCGTATGCCGAGCGCGCCCTGCTCCAGCTCAGCAGCGGCGAGCGGCGCCTCGTCCTCATCGCCCGGGCTCTGGCCCAGAGGTCGGATATCCTGGTCCTGGACGAGCCGACGACGTTTCTCGACCCGAAACACGAAACCGCCGTGCTGGGGCTCGTGAAACGTCTGGCCGCAGAGATGAGCAAGACCGTCGTTCTCACGCTCCATAACCTCGACATGGCCGCGGCCTATGCCGACACCATCGTCTTCATGAAGGACGGCGGCGTCGTCGCCGTGGGCGCGCCGGAAGCCGTCCTTACGGAGGACTTGCTCGAAAACGTCTATGAGATTAAAATGACATTGCTTCATCATGCCGGCCGGACGTTCGTTGTCAAGTGAGGCGAGGGGCGCGTCGCTGTTTGACAGGAGCTGGGTCTATTTTGTAGAATGTCGATCGAATTTATAGGAAAATGAAAATACGGTATCTGAACGGCCGCCGTTTGTATTACGCCTTTCTCGCGGGGGGAAACGCCGTGATCCACGACCGGGCGTTTTTGAATAAGATCAACGTTTTTCCGGTGCCGGACGCGGACACGGGGACCAATCTGGCCACGACCATGCAGGCCATCGCCGAAGAGTCGGAGGTCCACCATCATTCGATCAAATCCACCTTGAAATCCATCGCCAACGCCGCCCTGAGCGGGGCCCGCGGCAACTCCGGCCTGATCTTCGCCCAATTCGTTCACGGGATGAGCAAGGAGATCGGCCAGGACCCCAAGCTCTCGACGCACGCGTTCGGCGAATCCGTGAGACGGGCGGCACAGCACGCCTACAAAGCCATCGTCCATCCCGTCGAGGGGACGATGGTTTCGGTCATCCGCGACTGGGCCGAGGCGGTCTATCAAAAGCGCACCCAGACCACGGACTTCGTCGAGCTGCTTTCCGAGTCGCTCCACACGGCCCGCCAATCGCTGCGCGAAACGACGCACAAGCTCCAGGTCCTGGCCCGGGCCAACGTCGTGGACGCCGGGGCCAAGGGGTTCGTCGATTTTCTCGAAGGCGTCCTCCACTTCATCAAAAAAGGCAAGCTGTCCAAGATCGCCAAGGCCGAGATCGCCTTGTCCCACGAGGAGATCAAGACGCCCTCGAAGGACAAAGACCTGACTTTCCGCTATTGCTCCGAAGCTTTGCTCAAGGGAGAGGCCCTCGACCCCGACGCCATCCGGCTCGTCGTCCAGCGCTACGGCGATTCGGCCGGCGTCGCCGGCTCGGAAGAGCGGGTTCGGATTCACATCCACACGAACGAACCGACCGAACTTTTCTTCGCCCTCCGGGATTTCGGGACGATCGTCCAGATCAAAGTGGACGATATGCGGCGGCAATACGAAGCCGCCCATGCCCGAAAATCCGAGATCGCGATCCTCACGGATTCGGCCTGCGACCTGCCGCCGGAGGTCTTCGACGAACGCCAGATCCACGTCGTCCCCTTTACCCTCTCCTTCGGGCCGCAGCAGTTCCTGGACAAGCTGACCATCACCCCCGAACGTTTTTACGATATGCTCCGGACAAGCCGGGTCCAGCCGCAGACGGCCCAGCCCGGGTTCGGGACGGTCCATCAGGCCCTCGAATTTCTGGCCGCGCATTACAAATCGGTCATCGTCCTCGCGATCTCGGACAAGCTGACCGGTTTTTACGGCATGTGCCGGAAGGCGGCGGAACAGCTCTCCAGAAAAAAAATAAGCGTCATCAATACGCGATCGATCTCCGCCGGGGCCGGCCTTCTAGTCGCCAAAGCCTCGGAGATGGCCCTTGCCGGAGCGTCTCACGAGGACGTCGTTCAAGCCTTGGAAAGCCGCGTTCCGAAATCCAGGCTTTTTGTGGACATCAGCACCATGAAATATTTCGTCCGCGGCGGACGCGTCAGCCCCGTCAAGGGATTCATCGGCCAGCTCCTTCATATCAAGCCGATCCTGACCCTGGACGAGGACGGCAAGGCCACCGAGGGAGGAAAATCCTTCAGCCGGCGCGGCAACATGGCAAAGATCCTTAGACAGGTCCGGTCGATCGCTCGGAAACATGAGATCGAACAATACGCGGTGGTCCATGCCCTGGACCAGGCCCGCGCCGAACTGTACGGCAAAAAGCTCACCGCGATCCTGGGTTTGAAACCCGCGTTCATCGGTCCCGTGGCTCCCGTCATCGGCGTCCACGCGGGAGATGGCGCGGTTGCGGTCTGCCTGGTCCACAAATAACTTATGAGCCTATCGGCTTATCTCCTGTGGTCCGCCCTGGCCGTGTTTGCCTATATGACCGGCTTGTTTGTCGTCGCCCTTGTCCGGAAGGACAATTCTCTGGCGGACATCGGTTGGGGGCTCGGCTTCATTCTGGTCGCGATGCTCACGTTCTTTATCGAACCCGGATTCACGCTTCGCTCGCTCCTCGTCACCGGCCTGGTCGTCATCTGGGGTCTGAGGCTGTCCGTTTACGTCTTCATCCGCAACACCGGACGGTGCGAAGATTTCCGCTATGCGAAATGGCGCCGGGAATGGGGACGCCGGTTCATTTTGAGGAGCTATCTTCAGGTCTTTCTTCTCCAGGGCTTACTCATGCTCATCATCGTCTATCCGGTCGTTCTCGTGAACCGGACCGCCGACGGCCCGTGGACGGCTTGGGACGTTCTCGGCGCGGCCCTCTGGCTCCTGGGATTTTTCTTCGAATCCGTCGGCGATTTTCAGCTCCTCCGCTTCAAACGCGACCCGGCCAGCAAAGGAAAGATCATGACGACGGGATTATGGGCGACGACCCGGCATCCCAATTATTTTGGAGAAGCGACCCAGTGGTGGGGGCTATTTGTGATCGCC
>JBGOYP010000049.1:0-11254 GCA_041479785.1 Candidatus Aminicenantia bacterium
GGCTCGTCCTCTGCCCCTCGCCCCATGAACCTTTTGCCTTTTGAATCGTAGTATAATATGATACGCCGACTTGAAAGGCGCGTTTGACTATGACTAAGAAGAAGGTCTTCATCATCATCGCCGCCGTCGCGGTTATCGCCCTGGTCGTTTTTCTCAAGCTGAACTCGGCGAGGGAAAAACCGGTCAAAGTCAACATCGAAAAAGTCCAACGGACCGACCTGACTTCGATCGTCTCCGCTTCGGGCGAGATCAAGCCTAAAAAGAACATCAACATCAGCGCCCACGTCCCCGGCCGGATCCTTAAAATCGGCGTCAAGGAAGGCCAAGACGTCAAAGCCGGAGACTTCCTTCTCAAGCTCGACTCGACCCAGTACGAGGCCAACGCCGAGCGCGACCAGGCCATGATCCAGTCCTACAGGGCCGAACTCATCAAGGCCGATACGACCCTTCGCCAAACGAAAAACGACTTCGACCGCCAGAAAAACCTCTTCGACAACGGCCTGATCTCCCGCGACCAGCTCGAGCGGGCGAAAACTCAGTACGAGATCGCCGACGCGGGACAGCGGGCGGTCAATTTCCAGATCGCCCAGGCCCAGGCCTCGTTGAAAAGCACTCTGGATAACTTGAACAAAACCGTATTCTCGGCGCCGATCGACGGCGTCATCACGAGCCTCCGGATCGAAGAAGGCGAAGTGGCCATCATCGGGACGATGAACAATCCCGGGACGGTCCTCATGACCCTGGCCGACCTCTCGGTCATGGAAGTCGAGGTCGAAGTGGACGAGACCGACGTCGTCGGCGTGCAGCTCGCCCAAACGGCGAACGTCCGGGTCGACGCGTTCCCCAACCAAGTTTTCGTAGGGAAGGTAACCGAGATCGGCAGCTCCGCCCTTGTGAAGGCGACGACCGCTACGACCCAGGAATCGAAGGACTTCAAGGTCGTCATCACGCTCGACAACCCCTCGAGGCTGATCAAGCCGGGCCTCTCGGCCACGGCCGATATCATATCCGCCGAGAAGAAAAACATCCTGGCCATACCCATTTCGGCGCTTGTCCTCGTAGACAAGCCCGCCGAAACGGGCGGGACCGAGAAGCCGACGGCGAACACGGCCGCGAAGTCGGAAGAGGGCGTCTATGCCGTGGTCGGCGGCCGGGCCAAATTCGTCCCCGTCAAGAAAGGGATCACCGGCGAGCTGCTCATCGAAATCGTCTCCGGGCTCAGCGAAGGACAGGACATCATCGCCGGGCCCTACGATGCCCTGCGCCAAATCAAGGACGGCACCCTCGTCAAGGCCGAGGTCAAGAAAGAAGACGCGAAGAAATGACCGACGCCCCCGCCGCCCTCATCCAAGTCGACAACCTGACGAAAACATACGACCTCGGCAAGGTCCGGGTCAACGCCCTTCGCAGCGTGACGTTCGCGATCGACAAAAACGAATTCCTGGCGATCATGGGACCCTCGGGGTCCGGCAAGTCGACGCTGATGAACCTGATCGGCTGCCTCGACACGCCGACCGAAGGCCGCTATCTCCTCAACGGCAAACTCGTGAGCGCGATGACCGAGGACGAACTCGCCGACATCCGCAACCGCGAGATCGGGTTCGTCTTCCAGGTCTTCAATCTTCTGCCGCGCGCCACGGCGTTCCGCAACGTCGAGCTACCCCTTATCTACAGAGGGACGCACAAAAAGGAGCGCGAGGAGATGGTCCGCAATGCGCTCGAACTTGTGGATATGAGCGAGCGGATGACGCACCGCCCGCCCGAACTTTCGGGCGGCGAGCGCCAGCGGGTGGCCATCGCCCGGGCGCTGGTCAACGACCCGTCGCTCCTCCTGGCCGACGAACCGACCGGGAACCTCGACTCCAAGACCGGCCAGGAGATCCTCAACCTCTTTCACCGGCTGCACGACCGCGGCAACACGATCATCATGGTCACCCACGACGCCAACATCGCCCAGCAGACCGAGCGAATCCTCTTCCTTAAGGACGGCCGGCTCGAGCGCGAGGTCCGGAAAGCATAAATTAAAACCATGACCGAGCGGCCCTTCGAGGGGACGATCTACAGCACGCCGTTTCCCCGGCTCCTGTTTTCGCTCTGGCGGCGCGAAGCCACCGGCCGCCTCCGGCTCAAAAAAGACGAAGAGGAAAAAGTCCTCTATTTGGACAAGGGCCGGGTCGTCATCGACCGGGCCGGGCTCGACGAAAACGAGCTGCTCAAAGCCCTCGTCAAGAAACGCATCCTGCCGGCCGAACAGGCGCGACATTGCGAACGCCACGCCGCGGCGCACAACGTCTCGATCCTCCGCGACCTGAGTGAGCTCGAGATCATCTCGCCCCTTCCTCTTTGGAACCTGATGGAATCGTTCTTCGTCCGCAGGTCGTTCGCGATTTTCGACTGGGAAGAAGGCCGGTTCGCGTTCGAGCCCGGCGCCCCGCTTTCCGCCGGCGGCGCACTCGGCTACCTTCCAACGCTCGACGTCATTCTGCAGGGCGTCCGGCAAATGCATAATGCGGGGTTCATCGCCCACCATCTTCCCGAGGACGACGAGCCGATCTATGTCGCGTCCCCGTACTTCCTCCACCAACTCGCGCTCGAGCCCCACGAGAAATACGCGCTGAACACGCTCCATCTCGCTCCCAACCTCGCCGCGTTCTACGCGATGTGCGAATTCGGGAAGGCGGAAAGCCGGAAAACGCTGTTCGCCTTCGCCTGCCTGGACATTCTGGCCGTGCCGGACAAGAGTCCGAAACTCCGGCCGGCCGACCCGGGGCCATCCGAGCAAGGTAAAGTCCTGGCCGCGCTCAACGAAAAGTGCGCCTGCGCCTACAAGTACATCACCAAACAGATCGGGCCGCTCGCCCGGACGATCATCGGCAACGCTCTCGAGGAGGTCAAGCCCGTGCTGGGCCCGATGTTCCAGAGCATGCGGCTCCAGAGCGACGGCCGGGTCGAGGTCGATTCGGCCATGGTCGCGAACGTCAACCATCTGCCCGAAGACCTGTTCCGGGCCCTCGTCCGGGGCTACGATGAAATCCTGGTGGCCGAAGTCCTCGCCGTAAAAAAATCGCTCGGTGCGGCCCACGAGTCCGCGCTGGTCAAAGCGCTGGAGAAGGCCGGATGTCTCTGAACCGCAAGCAGGTCCTCGCTCTCCTCGTGTTCGTAACGCTCTTTGCCCTCGCCGTCCTCATCAAAATTGGAACCTGACGCCAAAACCCTCGTCCTGATCGTCGGCCCGACCGGGGTCGGCAAGAGCGCCGCGGGCCTGGCCCTGGCCCGGCGGGTCGGCGGCGAAATCGTCAACGCCGATTCCATGCAGGTCTATCGGGGCTTCGATATCGGCACGGACAAGCCTCCGGCCGAAGACCGCCGCGCGGTCGTCCATCATCTGATCGATATCGCCGACCCCTCGTCGCAGTTCACGGCCGCGGATTTCGCCGCCCTGGCGTTCGAAGCCGCGACGGACATTCTCGGCCGGGGCGGAGTCCCGATCGTCCTCGGCGGAACGGGCCTTTACGTCAAAGCCCTGCTCGACGGCCTTTTTCCCGGCCCGGGCCGGGACGACGGCGTCCGCCGCGAGCTCGAGCGCGAAGCGCGCGAACGCGGGCTCGAAACGCTCTGGCGGCGCCTCGAGACCGCGGACCCGGCGTACGCCAAAAAAATCACGCCGCGGGACAAAGTCCGCATCGTCCGGGCGCTCGAAGTCCAGGCCGTGACCGGGACGCCGCTGAGCGCCCACTTCGCCCGAACGCGGAGCCGGATGGGCGACTTCCGCGTCGTCAAGGTCGGCCTGGACCTGGAGCGGAAAGAGCTCTACCGGAAAATCGAGGTCCGCGTGGACCGGATGTTCGAACGCGGCCTCGTCGATGAGGTCAAAACGCTGCTCGCGTCCGGGGTCGCCGAGAGCGCGCCGCCGTTCAAGGCGCTCGGATATAAACATGTCCTGCGATACCTCAAGGGCGAGTCCGATTTCGAAGAAACGGTCGCCCGGATGAAAATCGACACGCGGCATTTCGCCAAGCGTCAGATGACCTGGTTTCGCAAGATGGCCGGGGTCCGTTGGTTTTCGCCGGCCGAATGCGATAAAATCCTCGAATTCGTAGAGAGGAACATGAAAAAGCAAGGGCCGGACCTCTAAACGCGGAGGCCGGACCCCATTCTCCGGAGTCCCATGGAAAAAGCAATTCTCGTCAGCCTCGCGACGACCGCGGCCGAAAAGCGCAACGCCGCCGATTCGATGGCCGAGCTCAAGGGCCTGGCCAGGGCCGCCGGCGCCTTCGTCGCGGACGAAGTCTTTCAGGTCCGGCCCGCGGTCAGCCGGAGGTCGTTCATCGGCCGGGGTAAGGTCGAGGACGTCAAGCGCCTCCTCGAAGAGCTGGGCGCCGACCTGGTCATCTTCGACGACAACCTGAGCCCGACCCAGCAGCGGAACCTCGAGCACGACCTCGAGACGAAAGTCATCGACCGGACCCAGCTCATCCTCGACATCTTCGCCCGGCGGGCGCGCTCGAATGAAGGCAAGCTGCAAGTCGAGCTCGCCCAGCTCAACTATCGCCTCCCCCGCCTGGCGGGCAAGGGCGTCGCCCTGTCCCGGCTCGGCGGCGGCATCGGGACGCGCGGCCCGGGCGAAACGAAGCTCGAAGTGGACCGGCGACGCATCGAGGACCGGATCGCGAAGATCAAGCGCGAGATCAAGGCCGTCGAGAAGCGGCGGACCGGCCAGCGCCGCAGCCGGAAGGAAAGCCTCATCCCCCTCGTCTCGCTTGTCGGCTACACGAGCGTCGGCAAATCCACGCTCTTCAACGCGCTCGCCCGGGAGGACGTTTGGACGTCGCCCCAGCTGTTCGCGACGCTCGACCCGGTCGTCCGCCGCGCCTCGTTCCCGGACGGCCCGTTCTATTTCCTGAGCGATACGGTCGGGTTCATCAACAAACTTCCTCTCGAGCTCGTCAGCGCCTTTAAAGCGACGCTCGAGGAAGTGAACGAGTCGAACGTCCTTCTTCACGTCATCGACATCAGCCATCCCGCGGCGGACGCTCAGCGCGAGGCGGTCGTTCAAATCCTGGAGAAAATCGGCGCCGGGGACATCCCCCGTCTCGACGTTTACAACAAGGTCGACCTGTTGCCCGGAAAAGACGAGCTCATGAAACGGAACGTCCAGCCCGGCGCGCCCGGTTTATACGTCTCGGCGGCGACGGGAGAAGGGACGGCGGACCTCAAAGCCCGCCTCCGCTCTTTACTTTTTCGCGGACAGCAGCTATTTTATGTCCGGATCCCGAAAGACAGGGACGACGTTCTTCGCTCGCTCGAAAAGAGCACCCTCGTCTTGAAAAAGCGCGAGGACGGGGATTATTATGAGGTCCGGGTCATGGCCGAACCCGGCCAGATCCTGCCCTTCGCGCCTTATCTCGACCGCGGAAAGGAACAGGGATGAAAAAGCTCAGCGCGCTGGCCGTCATCGTCCTGGGGCTGGCCGGGTGCGTGACCGTCGCGCCGCCGAACGCGTGGCTCTACATCGAGCCCCTAACGCCGTCGTATTCCGCCAACCTATCCCTCGACGAGAGGCTCGCCGTCGAGGACGCCTGGACCTATCTCAAGCGGGGCAACACGGACAAGGCGCAGAAAGCCCTGCTGAAGCTCGACCCGAAGAATCCGTTCTATTCCACAGGCTTCGGATACCTCGCTTTTCTCAAGAACGAGCTTCCGGACGCGGAAGCCTTTTTCCTGAGCGCGGTCCAGGATTTTCCTGATTTTCCGTTGCCCTATCTCGCCCTGGGAGAACTGTACCAGGTCACGGGCAAGGCCGACCTGGCCTACGTGAATTTTCTCGAGGTCTTAAAGCGCGAGCCGGACAACGCCTACGCCGGCAAAGAAGCCGAAGCGATCCGCGGCCTAAAAACCGAAGAGTATCTGACCGAAGCGAAGAATTTCGCCTCGCTCGGCGACATCACGAAAAGCAAGGAAGCCTATCTCAAGACGCTCGAATATTCGCCCAAGCTGCAGGAGGCCCATCTCGCCCTCGCCCGGCTTTATCTCAAGGAAAAAAACTACCAGAACGCGGTTTTTCACTTGAGGACGGCGAGCGGCAACGACCCGAAGAATAAAGCCCTCCTGGCGGAATACGCCGATACTGTCTATCTGGCCGGACAGTTGTCCCGGAGTCTCGACGCTTATACGAAGCTTCTTGAACTCGACCCCCAGAACAAGACCGCCCGGGACAGGGGCGAAGCCATCAAGGCCAAGCTCGGGGTCGTCGACCTGCCGAGCCAGTACAACGAGATCGCTTCGCTCCCGGCCGTGACCCGGGAGGACGTGGCCGCGCTGATCGGCGTCAAGTTCAAAGACATCCTGGACGAGCCGGCTTCGCGGACGCCCGTCATCGTGGACATCACGACGTCCTGGGCGCTCCAGCACATCGTCAAGGTCGCGAGCTACGACATCATGGGCCTGAACACGAACCGGACGTTTGAGCCGCGCAAGCCCGTCACGCGCGCGGACATGGCCGAAACGCTCGTCCGGCTGGTTTCGTTCCTCAAAAAGCGCGGCATTCGCATCATCGAGCAGATCCCGGCCGGCCGGATCAAGATCGCGGACGTCCCGGAGGAACATTTCTTACACCCGCCGATCGTCCAGGCGATCTCCTACCAGCTCATGGACCTGTTCCCCGACCGGACCTTCAAGCCCGACCAGATCGTCTCCGGCAAGGAGGCGATCAAAATCCTCGACATTCTGTTCGGTTTGAGCCGGTCATGACGATGAAGAACGAGGGGCCGGACGCCAAAGAACCGGTCGCGCTCCGGTCCGACGTCTTCACGGTCGCCAACGTCTTGAGCTTTTTCCGGATCCTTCTCGTCCCCCTCTTCCTCTGGTCGATTCTCAACGGATTGTCCGCCAAAGCGCTGCTCATCTTCTGCGTCGCGGCCGTCACGGACCTTCTCGATGGGTTCGCGGCGCGGCTCTGGCACCAGCGCAGCCGCCTCGGCACGGTGCTCGACCCGGCCGGCGACAAATTGCTCGTGGCCACATCGTACGTGGTCCTGACGATCCCGTCGCTCGCGTCGCCCAATCATATTCCGCTCTGGCTGACCGTGACGGTCTTTGTCCGCGACCTTCTGATCGTGGGCGGGGCGCTTTTTGCCTTTCTGACGTGGCGGCAGAAAACGTTCATGCCGTCGTTCCTCGGGAAAATCAGCACGGGCTGCCAGGTGGGGATGATCTTCCTCGTCCTGCTGTCGAACTATCGGGTCGCGGTCCCCTGGTATATGGCCTGGACCTACTGGATCACGCTCTTCTGGACGCTTGTCTCGGGCGTCCACTATTTAATCTACGGGTTGGCCGTCCTGCGCAGCCGCCGGAAATCATCGACGATCACTTGAATCCCTTGTCGATGAATCCCTTGCGCAGGGTCATCCACAGGATCTTCAGGTCGAGGGTCAACGACCAGTTCTGAATGTAATACAAGTCGTGCTCGAGCCTCTTTTCGATCGATGTGCTCTGCCGCAGGCCGTGGACCTGGGCCCAGCCCGTGATCCCCGATTTCACCTTGTGGCGGAGCATGTATTTCGGGATCCGCTCGGTGAATTCCTTGACGAATTCGGGGCGCTCCGCGCGCGGGCCGACGAGGCTGAGGTCTCCGGTGAAAACGTTGGCCAGTTGCGGAAATTCATCAACGCTGTATTTGCGCAGGAACCGGCCGACTTTCGTGACCCGGGGGTCGTCGGGGGCGCAAAACACGGGGCCGCTGTCCTTCTCCGCGTCGCAGACCATGCTCCGGTACTTGTGGATGACGAAGCGCTTCCCGTCGGCGCTCACCCGCTCCTGATGGTAGAACACCGGCCCTTTCGACGTCAGCTTGATGAGGACGGCGATGATCAGGAAGAACGGCGACAGGAGGACAAGCCCGATCCCCGAGAGGACGATGTCCGTGACGCGCTTGATGACGCGCTTGAAACCGCGCAGCGGGACCTCATCGATGGAGATGACGGGAAAACCGTCGAGGTCCTGGACGTTGGCCTTGAGCGTCAGAAGCTGGAACAGGTCGGGGATGAGCCGGACGCTGACCGGATACTTATTGACGACCTGGAGCGTGTCCATGATCGTCGAATAGTTGTTGAGGGCGAGCGCGACATAGACTTCATGGATGTTCTGGTCCTCGATGACCCGGCCGAGGTCTTCGATCTTTCCCAGGACCGGGCGCTTTCCGCCGTCCACCCAGACCTCGTCCCCGGTCTTGCGGTCGTTGTCCAGGAACCCCCGGACGACGAACCCGAGGTCCTTGTACTGAATGAGCTTCTGGGCGACGGCGACCCCCATTTCGCTCGCGCCGACGACGAGGACGTTCTGGAGGTTGTAGCCGCGCGTGTAGCGGCGTTTCATGATGAAATAGATCTGATGGCGGAAGACCGAGATCGTGAGGATGACGCTGATAAAATAGAAAACGAGAAAAGCCCGGGACGGCTCGATGAGGGTGACGCCGAACGGCTGGACCTGGCCGCGGAGGTACGTGACGATCCAGAGCAGGATCCCCCAGACGACAAGAATGGTCAGGACGACGTTCAAGCCGATGAAAAACATGTCGTCGAGGTTCGTCCGCCGCAGCTTGCTCTTGTAAAAGCCCTGGAAATAAAAAATGGCGAGATGGGTGGCGAGATAGAGCGGCAGGACGGCCAGGTAGGAACCGAACGGCGGGACGCCTTTGGCCGGGTCGACGAACACCAGGGTGAAACGCAGCCCGAACGACCAGAGATAGGAGAGGATGATGGCGATGACGTCGCTGACGACGAAAAACCCGATGAGCCGGGCCCGGTTCCTGGTGATCACGACACGTCCCTGAAGGCCCGCCATTTCTCGCGAACGGCGGCCGTCATCTTGTTTTTAAAGATGTCCCGCGAAAAGCCCAAGGCGTGGGCACGGATGACCGATTTATTAAATTCCACGGTCCGGAATTTGTCAAGGGCGGCGAGCAGGCTCCGCGAAGTCAATTCCCCGAACAAGACGCCCGTTTTTCCGTCCAGGACGGTCTCGAGCGCACCGCCCCGGCCATAGGCTACGACCGGCGTCCCGCAAGCTTGGGCTTCGACCGCCGCGATGCCGAAATCCTCCTCACCGGGCATGACGAGGGCGCGCGCGGCTTGATAGAGTCCCCGCAATTCTCCGGAGGCGAGAGGACCGAGGAATTGGACGTTCGGGCCGGCCAGGCGGCGCAATTTCTTCTCATCCGGGCCGTCGCCGACGACCTTCAGCGGCCAGCCGAGACGGTTGTAGGCGTCAATGGCCAGCTCGATCATTTTATAGGGAACCAAGGCCGTAACAATCAGGTCGTAGCTCCGCTCAAGGTCCCGGTCCGGCGGCCGGTAAAAATCCGTGTCCACGGGCGGATGGATGACCTCGGCCGGGCGCCGGTAATATTTTTCGATGCGCCGGGCGACGCCCCGGGAATTCGCGACAAAATGGTCGACACGGGCGGCCGATGTCACGTCCCACATCCTGAGCATGTGGATCTGGGGCGGAATCAACAACTTGGAGAAAAACGACAATTTCCGCGGCGAGAAGTACGCGTCATACTGGTTCCAGGCATAGCGCACCGGCGAATGAACATAGGAGATGTGGAGGGCGTCGGGAGGCGGGATGATGCCTTTCGCGACACAGTGCGAGCTCGAGATGATGAGGTCGAAATCCTGGAGGTTGAACATCTCGGCCGCTAGGGGGAAAAGCGGAAGGTACCAGCGGTACCGCTTTCTCAAAAAAGGCAGGTTTTGAAGAAAACTCGTCCGGATGACGCGCTTCTCGATGGCCGCGGCCTGGCTTCCGGAAAAGTGGAAAAGCGTGTAGATCGGAGCGTCCGGATAGATTTCGGCCAGGGCCTCGAGGACTTTTTCCCCGCCCCGCTGGCCCGTCAACCAGTCATGGACGAGCGCAACCTTCACATTTTCCATGGAATTCCATTATAGCAGAAAAAAAGGGGGTGCCCAAATGGGAAGCGCAACCTATCGGCAAATTCGGAGGGGCGGAATTCCGCCGGGAATTGATCTTTTCGCCCATTCCGGAGAAAATCAACCCGTTGGACTCCCCGGGCTTTGCAGTCCTCATTCGCGAAGCAAATGAGGGCGGGCTGAAGCCCGGGGTATGCTCAGGGTTGATACTGAGCGGCGCTCTTTCCCCGATTTATAAATCGGGGTTTGGCGCCGCGAACGTATCATATGTCCCCCGGCGGGGAAGCCAAGGCTGGAGGCCACGGATGAAGAAACAGCAACATCTTCTGTTCCAAGAGGATTTTCCGCGGTCTAATTCTTATGACCCCGGTTGGGTTCTCTCGAACCAGATGGGTCCGAACGTCCTTTGGCTGGCCGAGTGGCTCAGCGCCGCCCTGAAGCTCGAGCCGGACCGGCGCGTTCTCGACCTGGGCTGCGGGAAAGCGCTGTCGAGCGTCTTTTTCGCCCGCGAATTCGGGGCCAAGGTCTGGGCCGTGGACCTATGGGTCGACCCCGAGGACAACCGGCGGCGCACGGCGAAGATGGGCCTCGAGGGTCGGATCGAGGTCCTCCAGGCCGAAGCCCACGCCCTTCCCTTCGAGGACGGGTTCTTCGACGCCGTCGTCAGCCTGGACGCTTATCAATATTTCGGCACGGATGACCTCTATCTTAATTACGTGAGCCGTTTCCTCAAGCCGAACGGAACGATCGGGGCCGTCATGCCGGGCCTCATGCGGCCGATGCCCAGAGTCCCCGCGTACCTCGCCGAGCCCCAATCGAACGGAACGGTTTTTTGGGAGGAAGATTGCCGGTGTTTTCATACGCTCGACTGGTGGAAAAAACACTGGTCGGGCTCGAGCCTCATCAAGCTCGTCCTGGCTGATACCCTCCGCGACGGCTGGAAACGATGGGCGGAGTTCGAGGAAGCGCTCGAACAAACGGGGAATAATCGTTTCCCGACGAGCGCCGAAGCGCTCCGCAAGGACCGCGGCCGCCGCCTGGGACTCATCCGTCTCGTCGGGACGAGGAAGGAAGCGACGCCGAGGTTTAATTTTTACGAACCTGGATTGTTGAAACGGATTGAATAAGCATTATGTCATCGCGAGCCCGAAACGGGCTGGGGCGACGACCTCTTGGTCGTCCCGAGGCTCTTGCCCAGGCATCGACTTTTTGGTCATGCCGAGGAGCGGAGCGACGTGATAAAAAAATGTCATTGCGAACGAGCCTTGCGAGTGTGGCAATCACTCCTGCTTGTGAGATTGCCACGCCAAGAGGCTCGCAATGAC
>JBGOYP010000050.1:0-11033 GCA_041479785.1 Candidatus Aminicenantia bacterium
AGCCCGCATGGATCACCTCGATGACCTTCGAGGACGGCGGAAGGACGAACCGTTTCTGGAGAGCTTCTGGTCCTTCGATCAGCTGGTATACTCGGATTTTGCCCATAGCCACCCTCTTGCCGGATCGGAAGACGATGTCCAGGCTCTGACCCTCGAGGACGCGAAAGGCTTCTATGCGACCTACTACGTCCCCAACAACGCCGTGATCTGCGTCGCCGGCTCGTTCGACCCGTTGAAAGCGAAAGAATGGATCGCCCGCTATTTCGAGACGATCCCCAGGGGCAAAGACTCCGGGACCTCCTCCGAACCCTTTGCTCCGGCGAAAAAGCAGGTCGTGCGGACGTTCGAAGACGCTACGGCTACGGCCCCGGCCTTCTGTCTCGGTTTCTCGCTGGGCTCCCCATTATCCGACGATTTCCCCGTCCTCAGTCTCATCGATTATATCTTGTTCCGCGGGCGGACTTCGGTTCTTCTTCGTCGGCTGACGAGCCAAAGGTCTTCTCTCATGACGCCCGTCAGGGGTGTCCTCGAGATCCGGCGCGACCGGGTGACCTATAAGATCTTCGTCACGGCGAATACGGTCCAGTACGCCGAACAATACAAGGACCTCATCTTCTCCGAACTCGCCAGGCTGAAGGCGACCCTCCTCAATGAATCCGAAGTCGGGCGGTTCAAGGCGCTATATAAAATGGATTACCTCCGCGTCGTCGCGTCGGCGGAAGACCGGGCGCTTTATCTCGCCGGGTCGTATTTGAACCGGATCCCGGTGGAGACGTTGCCGTTGGAGTTGGACAGATTTTTGAAAATCACGGCGATCGACGTCGTCGGTATTCTCAACCGTTATTTTACGGCCGAGAATTCGGTCGTATTGAACATCAAACCGAAATGAGAAAATTCCTGATCGCGCTGATCCTTTCCGCGGCCTTCGCGTCTCCCCCGCTTCAAGCCCAACAGGATCGGTTTCGAAGGACACCGCCGAATGCCGAACCCCTCCAACTCTTCCGCCTGCCGCCGATCGAAATCGCCCTGCTGGCGAACGAGATGGCGGTCGGCATCGTCAATCGCGAAAATCACCCGCTCATGAGCGTCGAGCTGGTCGTCCTCGGCGGCGAAAGCGTTTCTCCCGAAACCCTGCCCGGCCTGGCCACGTTCGCCGGGCGCATGTTCGGCCGCGGCATCCAACAGTTTTCCGCGGCGAGCATCTACGAAGCCCTCGATTCGATGGGAGGGACCCTGACCGCTTCCACAACCCCGGACCTGACCCGGATCTCGTTTCGCTTCCTCGAGACCGAATTCGACAGGGCGGTCGCGTTGCTCGGTCAGATGGTCCTTCAGCCGGCGTTTTCCGAAGCGGACGCCAATGCCGTCAAGTTAGCCGCGACCTATGGCCTCCAGGACCTCGAAAAGGACCCGGATTACGCGGCCGAGGCCCAGCTCCGTCGGCAGTTGTTCGAGAATCATCCTTATTGGAAATCCGTGTTCCCCAGGGACGGGGTTCGGCTTTGGTCCGTGAAAGACCTTGCCGGGTTCTTTGGCCGGTATTACAGGCCGAACAATGTTCGTCTCCTTGTCGCCGGGAATAGACCCTTGAGAACGGCCACCCGCAGCATTTTACGCGCGTTGGGGACGTGGCCGTCCAAGGATGTGCCGACCGTCCCCCTCGCCGCCCTTCCGAAACCGGACAAAGCCAGGATGTGCGTCGTCGATATCCCCGGCGCCAAGGACTGCGTGATTGTCGAAGGGACGACGTTCCCGCCGCTCGCGACCGCGGACCGTTTCGCCCTGGCCGTTCTCAATCATATCCTGGGCGGGACGACGAATTCGCGCCTTTTCATGAACCTTCGCGAATCGAAGGCCTATGCCTACAACGCGTTCAGCGATGTCGATATCTACAAGGCCGGCGGTGTCTTGGCCGTCCACGCCCAGGTCACGCCGGACGTCGTTCTCGAATCTCTCCGCGAGATCGGAAAGGAGATCGAGACGCTCGCCAAGACGCCGGTCCCGTCGGTCGAGATCGAGCTGGCCAAATCGTATTTAATAGGACGTTTTCCGATCAGCCTGGCGTCGTTCGACGCGTTTTCTGCGGCGGCCGCCGAAGTCCTGGCCAATGACGCCGGGGACGAGTTCTGGAGCCGCTATTATGACCAGGTCATTGCCGTCAGCCCGGAGAGCGTGTTCACGACGGCCCAGGCCGTCCTGACGACGCCCTTCGTGACCATCATCGCCGGCGACAAGGCCGCGCTGACGAACCGGCTGGCCGGCCTCGACGAGGCCTATGACGTTTTCGACAACCAGGGCCGATTTCAATACCGCGTCGCCAAAGACAAGAAAGGAGCCGAGGATGAAACTCGTGGAGTGCGTTCCGAATTTCAGCGAAGGACGAAACAAAGATAAGATCGAATCGATCACCCGCGAGATCGCATCGACGCCCGGCGTGAAACTCCTGGACGTCGACCCCGGCGAATCCACCAACCGGACGGTCGTCACGTTCATCGGCACGCCAGAGGCGGTCTCGGAAGCGGCGTTCCGGGCCATTCGCAAAGCGGCCGAGGTGATCGATATGCGATCCCACAAAGGCGCCCACAGCCGGATCGGCGCAACCGATGTCTGTCCGTTCGTCCCCTTGTCGGGGGTGACGATGGCCGATTGCGTCGCTCTCGCCCGAGCCCTCGGCCGGCGGGTCGCCGCGGAGTTGGGGATCCCGGTCTATTTTTATGAGGAAGCGGCGACGCGGCCAGAACGCAGGAACCTGGCCACGATTCGCACCGGAGAGTACGAAGGCCTGCCCGATAAACTGAAGGACCCGGACTGGGCGCCCGACTGCGGCGACCCCGTCTTCAATCCGAAGTCCGGAGCGACCATCATCGGGGCCCGGGAATTCCTGATCGCCTACAACATCAACTTGAACACGCGCGACCGCAGGCTCGCCCAGGAGATCGCCCTGAACATCCGCGAGAGCGGCCGGGCGATGCGCGACAAAGACGGGGCCGTTGTTCGCGACGAAATCGGCAACTCGGTCAAAGTTCGCGGCAAATTCCCTCACGTGAAGGCCGTGGGGTGGTATATCGAAGACTACGGCATCGCCCAGATCTCGATCAACTTTACGAACTACAAGGTCTCTCCGGTCCATCTCGTCTTCGACGACGTCATCCGTCAGGCCGAACGTTTTGGCCTCAGGGTCACGGGCAGTGAGCTCGTCGGTTTGATCCCCAAGGAGGCCATGCTCGCCGCGGGCCGGTTCTATCTCGAAAAACAAGGCAAAAGCCCGGGCGTTCCCGAGGACGTGCTGATCCGCACGGCCGTCGTCTCGCTCGGTTTGAACGATGTCGTGAAATTCGAAGCCGGCAAGAAAATCATCGAGTACCAGGTCGACGAACCCCCGCGGCCCCTCGCCAGGTTGTCGCTCAGCCGGTTCGCCGACGAGCTCTCGATGGATAGCCCGACCCCGGGAGGGGGCAGCACCGCGGCGTTGTCGGGAGCCTTATCCGGCGCCTTGACGGCGATGGTCGCCAATCTTACCGTCGGCAAGAAAGGATACGAGAACGCGTTCGAGGAATTGACGCAAACGGCCATCCGGGCGCAAGAGCTCAAGGACGAATGCCTCCGGCTTGTCGACCTCGACACGGCGGCGTTCAACAAGGTGATGGACGCCATGCGTTTGCCGAAAGCCGCGGACGAGCAGAAGGCGGAGCGGGAGGCTGCGGTCGAAGCCGCGACCAAGGAAGCGACTCTGGTGCCGCTTCAATTGCTCGGCTTGAGCGTCGAGCTCTTGAAGCTGGCCAAAGTCGTCGCCCGTAAAGGAAACCGCAATTCCCTGAGTGATGCCGGCGTCGCCGCCTTGACGGCAAGGGCCGCGGCGGACGGAGCCTACTACAATGTCCGGATCAACCTCCCGGGAATCCGGGACGTCGCCTTCCGGGAGGAGACCCGGAAAAATGCCATTGCCCTGAAATCAGGAGCCCGGCGGCTGTCATCCGAAATCGGCCGGTACATCGAGAAAGAATTCGATAAGGGCTAAGGTCGGCCGGACGAAGAATGGCTATCGGGCGAGCCGTTTTCTCCAGGCATAGGAGATCGTGAAAATAACAAATCCTGCGAGGACGATCGTTCCCGACGCGGGAAGGTCCAGAACGTAGGCCGTCGCAAGTCCGACGAGGACCGAAACGACGGCGGCCCCCGACGACAGAAGAATCGCCGCCTTGAAACTCGTCGCCAGTTGAAGTCCGGTGGCCGCCGGAAGCACCACCAGCGCCGAGACGAGCAGAATTCCAACCACTTTCATTCCAAGAACGATCGTGACCGACGTCAGAATCGTGATGAGCGCGTCAAACCGCCGGACCGGAATGCCCGAGGCTTGGGCGGATTCGCGGTCGAAGGTCGTGTACATCAGCGCCCGGTAATTTCGCAGGACGAGAAAGACCACCACGGCGGCCAGGCCCAGCGTCAGCCCGACTTCGAAAGGTTCAATGGCCAGGATATCGCCGAACAGATAATTCAGAAGGGACCCGCTGAAGCTATGGGCCAGCGTGGCCAGGATAATGCCCGCGGCCAATCCGACGCTGCTGACGATGGCGATGGCCGTATCGGCATAAAGGCCGGCACTGTCTCGGAGCTTCATGATGCCCAGAGAAGCCAAGACGGCCGTCACGAGCGCGACCGGCAGCGGCATGAGCCGAAGGAAAAACGCGAGGGCTACGCCGGCGAACGTGATGTGCGACAGCCCGTGTCCGATCATGGCGTCGCGCCGAAGAAGAAGAAAGACGCCCAGGACCGCGCAGGCGACAGCGATGAACAGGCCGGCGATTAAAGCCCGCTGGAGGAATGCGTAGGTCAGAAAGGCCGCCATATCTCCTGTCTAGTGGTGGTGAGAAATAAGATGGTGGCCGCCGGCCAACAGGTCTTTGAGCGTATCCGACCGGCAAAAAGCTTCATGCGTCCCGTGGAAGGCCAAGCGCTGATTGAGGCAGGCCACCTTGGTGACGTGCCGGTCGACGATCCCGATATCGTGGGTGATGAGGACGATGGTCAATCCCTCCTTGCGGTTCAAGCGGTCGAGCAGGTCGTAGAAACGGTCCTGGGTTTCCGTGTCCACGCCCGTCGTCGGCTCATCCAGGACGAGGAGGACGGGACGGTGGACCAGGGCCCGGGCGATAAAAACCCGCTGCTGTTGGCCGCCGGACAGGCGTCCGATCCTGCGGTGGGCGAATTCCGTCATTCCGACCGTCTCAAGGGCGCGGCCGATGGCGGCGTCTTCTTGGAGCTTAGGCGCGAATGGAAGGCGCGCGGCCGGGCGGAGGGCCATGGCGACGACCTCTCTGACGGACGCGGGAAATAGGGGGTCGAAATGCGTCGCTTTTTGGGGGATGTATCCGACCTGGCGCCAGTCCCGGAAATCGCTTATTCCGCGTCCCATGAGACACACCCGGCCTTGGCTGGGTTTGAGCAGGCCGAGGATGATTTTGATGAGCGTCGTCTTTCCGGAACCGTTTGGGCCGATGATGGCCAGAAAATCGCCGCGTTCGATGGTCAGGTCGATATCCACGAGCACCGGAGCGAAACCATAGCCGAACGAGACGTTTTCCACGGAAACGAGAACGCGGCCGTCAGAGGCATCCGAGTCCATGCTTAAGATTCTCCAGGTTTATTCTCATGAGGTCAAGAAACCCGACCCCCCGTTCGATGTCGGCCCGCGTCACATTGTGCCCAGGGTTCAGCGGGCGAACATCGGCGCGCAGCGGATTCGCAACCAGCCGGGCCATTTTATCCCCGAGATTCGGCTCGAAAAAGACAGTGGATATGTTCATCTTTCGGGCCCGGTCTATGATCCGGGCCAACTCCTTTGGCGTCGGAACGGCGTCGGGACTCGGTCCGTAAATCGGGATTTGTTCGAGCCCATAGCGCCTGGCCAAATAACCGAATGCGGCGTGTCCGCCGTAGAGAAAGACGCGCCGGCCGCAGGATTTGAGGACGTCCCGGTAGTCTCGGTCCAAGGCACCGAGTTTTTCTTGAAACGCCGTTGCGTTCCGTTGATATCGGGCCGCGTTCGCCGGGTCGATTTCGGTCAAAGCCGTCCGGATCTTATCGATAAGCATTCCGTCGATCTCGAAATCGAGCCAGATATGCGGGTCAAGGCCTTCCTGTTCGTGATGGGCTTCCGCGGGGTCCTCCGCCATCAAAGAGACGCCCAGGACGCATTCGATCGTTTTCAAACCCGGCCGGGCGGCGCTTTTTAAAAGGTCTCGGACCCAGGCTTCCAGTCCCGCTCCGATATAGATGAAAAGGTCCGCGGTCGCAATCCGGGTGATATCGCTGATCCGCGGTTGCCAGGTATGGACCTCGGCTCCGGGAGGAAGGACCAGGCTGACGTCCCCCTTGTCTTCCGCAACAGCCCGGGCGAATTCCGCGAGAGGAAAAACGGTCGTCACGATCCGGATTTTGTCGGCGGCGGGCAGAGTCCGCATCGGCCCGGGCTGGACCGCCGCAAAGGACAAAGTGACGATCAGGATGCCGAGAACCGCTGTCGTTCGCATCGTATGATAATACAACGTTGGAATAGCCTTCAAAATATTAGGATATCGGCGCCCGTTCGTCAACCGCCGGCCTCGGCTTGAACGCCCCCTCTTTTTATGGCATGATTCCGAGAGAATTCCCGATCTGGAGGACCACCTATGAGTTCAACCCTTTCCGAATTGAAACCCTCTCATCTTTGGAAACATTTTGAACGGCTCCTGAGCATTCCTCATTGCTCGGGTTGCGAGAAGCCGCTCGCCGAAGATATCGGGGCTTTCGCGAAGAAACTGCGCCTGGAGTTCAAAAAAGACAAGACGGGAAACGTCCTCGTTCGGAAACCGGGGACGGCGGGCCGTGAAAACGCCGAGGTCGTCACGCTCCAGGGCCACATGGACATGGTCTGCGAGAAAAACTCCGACGTGCGACATGATTTTTCCAAGGACCCGATCGAAGCGGTCATTCACGACGGTTGGGTACGCGCCAAAGGAACGACGCTCGGGTCGGACAACGGGATCGGCGTGGCCGCCGCTCTGGCCATTATGGAAGACACATCTCTCGTCCATGGCCCTCTCGAATTCCTGTTCACGGTCGATGAGGAAACCGGGTTGACGGGCGCCCGGCGGATCGAACCCGGGTTTCTCAAGGGAAAGAAGCTTATCAATCTCGATAGCGAAGACGAGGGAACGTTCACGATTGGGTGCTCGGGGGGGGCCGACTCCGAAATCGTCTTTCCTTTGAAACGCAAGGCGGCGAGGCTGAAGGCCGGACTTCGCGTTAAAATCGCCGGCCTGAGGGGTGGCCATTCGGGCCTCGACATTTCTCAAGGCCGGGCCAACGCGATCAAGCTCCTGGTCAGGATGTTAACCCATGCGGAAACCCGGATCCCGTTCGAGCTCATATCCGTGAACGGGGGGAATAAACATAACGCTATTCCGCGTGAAGCCTGGGCGGACCTGGCGATCGACCCCAAGGCCATAGAGGCGTTCAAATCGCATCTTAAGGAAGCCTTCACAGACGCGAAAGCCGAATTCGGCTCGGTCGAAAAAGAGATGTCGTCCTCGGTCGAACCGCTCAAGCCCGGAAAAAAACAGCCGATGACCGCGGCGGGCCAGAAGACCTTTCTCCGGTTCCTGTCCGTATGCCCCCACGGCGTGGTGCGGATGCATCCCGAAATCCCCAACCTCGTCGAGACCTCGACGAATTTGGCGATTGTCCGTACGGCGGCGGCTAAAGCCACGGTCATCTGCAGCAGTCGCAGCTCGATCGGCCCGGCGCTCGAAGCGGTGCGCGAGTCGATCAAAGCGCTTGCCGACCTTTCCGAAGCGCGGGCCAAACAACCGGAGGGCTATCCTGGCTGGGAGCCCGACCTCAAGTCCGGGCTCCTTCGGAAGCTCAAGGACATCCATGTCAAAGTCTTCGGGTCTGAGCCTCACGTCGTCGCCGTCCACGCCGGCCTCGAATGCGGGATCATCGGCGAAAAATTTCCAGGCATGGAAATGATCTCCTTCGGGCCCACGATCAAACATCCTCATTCGCCGGAGGAAGGCGTCGAGGTTGCGTCCGTCGAAAAATTCTGGACATTCCTGACGGCGGTTCTGACGGGCTTGGCCGAATAGCCCGAGCCCGCCGGCTCGCTATGCGAAAAGATCGATTTTGTTGTCTTCTGGTCGCGGGCGCGGTCCTTCTCCTCCTTCCCGTCGGGGGCTGTAAAGAAAAGGCCGGAGGTCAGGCCTCGTCGCCGGGTCCGGTCGGTATCCAGGGCGAGTTGCATATCCTTCACGTTTCCCCGAAAGGCCAGGTCCAGGCCGAAGGCGAAACGGACGAGGTCATCGTCGTCTTTGACCATCCGATGGCCGCTCTCGAGCCGCTTCCGGTCGCCGAACGCGGCGGGGTCATCGCCTTCACTCCGCCCCTCGACGGAACGTTCCGTTGGATGGGCACGAAAACGCTGAGCTTCAAAACCAAAAAAAAGCTGCCTCACGGCACGGAAATCCAAGCTTCGGTCCCGGCCGGGACGCGGTCTTTCGACGGATTCGTCCTGAAAGACGAGGTCCGCTGGAGTTTTGCGACCTTGCGTCCTCGGCTCGTCTACCATCTTCCCGAAAACAACGCCAAACAGCTTCGTCTCGATACCGATATCCTGCTCGTCTTCAATCAAGACGTTGACCCCATCAAGGCCAAGGAGTTCACCGCCCTGGCCGGGTCGGGCCCGGACGGCGCGGAATCACCGGTCGAATTTTCTCTTTCCCATGCCGGTGCTGATAAACTCAAAGCCCTGGAGACGCCTCCTCCCGCCGGACGGACGCTCCTTTTGAGGCCCTATCCGGGGCTCAAACCCGCGTTCTCATACGCCGTCGAGGTCCGAAAGGGATTTCGGGGCATCGAAGGGCCGCTGGGTATGGATAAAAGTGTCCTCTTTACCTTCGAGACGTTCAAGGAATTCGCCTTCGAAGGCCTGGCGGATGCCGCATCTCGCGACCCCAACGCCGCGCTGAGATTCCAGTTTTCTAACCGTGTCATCTATAACGAGTTTATCGCCAAGGTCCGCTTTATTCCCGCAGTCACGATCCCCGATTACTATTCCTCATGGGACCATGGCAATACCGTGCTCTATTTTTCGCTTCCCCTTCAGCCCGAGACCGCATATACGGCCGTGATCCCGGCCGACTTGAAGGACGACTTCGGGAACGCGTTCGGTAAAGAGGTCCGGGTTTCGTTCGAAACGGAGGCTTTCCAACCATCCGTTCGGATGACCTCCGGGCACGGCGTTCTCGAAGCCTACGGCGACCTCACGTACCCCCTCGTCGTTATGAATGCGCCGCGGGCCAGGCTCCAAGTCCTACGGCTCGAAAGGGGCCAGGTCCTTCCGCTGCTCGAGAGCGAAAAGGTCTTCTGGCCCAGCGAGCCGTTCCGTCCGACCGAGACGTCTTTCCAAATCGACAAGACGCTTTCGTTCAATCCGCCCCGGAATACGCGTCAAATCGTTCCCATCAACACGCGCGACCTTCTCGGCGGCAAGTACGGGTTCCTTTATCTCCAGTTGGACACATTCGCCGGGGATAAATGGGACCGGTATCCCAAGGCTTTCCTCCAGGTTACCGAGCTGGGCCTCTCGGCGAAATTTTCGACCGACAACAACCTCGTCTGGGTCACGGAGTTGCGTACCGGCCAGCCTGTCTTAGACGCCGAAGTCGAAATCCGGGACGAAACCAACGTCGTGCGCTGGACGGGACGGACCGACCGGGACGGAAAGGCCCAATCGCCTGGATGGCTGGGTCTCGGCATTCGAAGCAAGGATGCCTGGTCGAAACCGAAACAATGGGTCTTTGCCCGACGCGGCGACGATATCGCCGTTCTGTCGTCGGAATGGGGGACGGGCCTCGACCCCTACCGATTCAACATCGATTACGACTGGAGTCCTCAGCCGGACCGATACGCCGCCAGCCTCTTTACCGAGCGCGGAATTTATCGCGCCGGAGAAACGGTCCACGTCAAGGGGATCCTCCGGCAGAGAGACCAAGGCCGCTGGCGGATTCCCGCGGTGCGGACGGTTGAATACAGCATTCAGGATCCCTTTCAGAAAATCGTGACCAAAGCCAAGGCCGACCTGGACGCGTTCGGTTCTTTCGCGGCCGATGTCGCGACACGCGAGGACGCGGCCCTGGGGACATACACCATTCTGGCTAAGATCCCGCCCGCGACGGACCGCGAGAAGGAGGTCAAGGTCTCAGAGACGTTCCGGGTCGAAGCCTTCCGGCCCGCCGAATTCGAGGTCCATTTGAAGACGCTCAAAGACGCGTATGTGTTCGGCGAGACGTACCAAGCCGACATCCGGGCGAACTACCTCTACGGCGGCGCGATGGCCGGACAAAAGGCGAATTGGACCCTGAGGCTCAACCCGACATCGTTTTCGCCTCCCGGCCACAAGGGGTTCATTTTCGGCCCGGAGGTCGAATCCTTCGGCGAAGACGAGGAGAATGGGGCCGAGCGCAGCCGCCTCATTTCGTCAGGCGAAGGCCTGCTCGGTCCGGACGGCCGATTGACCGTCAAAACGGCCCTCGTTCCCGAGAAAGAAATTGCGTCCGTCAGCGCGACGCTTGAAGCGACGGTCCAAAGCGCGAGCCGGAAATCGATTTCGAACCGGGTCCAGACGCTCGTCCACAGGGGAGATTTTTATGTAGGTTTGAAGCCAGCGACGTCCTTTATGAAAAAGGACGACGCCCTTTCGGTCCAGGTCATCGGCGTCGCTCCCGACGGGACTCCCCTGCCGGGCAAAAAACTTGCGGTCAAGCTCGTCAGGCGCGAATGGCGGTCGGTTCGCAAGGCGGGCGTCGGCGGGCGGTTCCAATGGATTTCGGAAAAAGCCGATGCCGATGTCGATAGCCGCGAAATCCGGACGAAATTGGACCCGGTCGAAATCAGCTTCAAGCCCGAGAAGTCCGGATTATATCTCGTCTCGGCCTTGGGCCGGGACGCGAGAGATAACGTCCTCGTCTCGTCGACGATCGTTTATGTCACCGGAC
>JBGOYP010000051.1:0-10890 GCA_041479785.1 Candidatus Aminicenantia bacterium
AGCGATCGCCTCCGCCCTCTCGCCTAAAAACCAAAGACAGCCGGCTAATCCCGCCCGGGCCCGCATGTATGGCCGTGTTTCGAGGGTTCCCCAAAAATGGCCGACATTCTCCTGAAAAGCCGCCGGGCCGAGAGCCCGCTCTCCAGCCCGAACGCCGCTCTCGTAAAAGTCCCTTTCCTCGCGGATGTTTTCGGCCGAATCCTCGGCGAGCAGCACATAAGCATCCGCGCAATCGGCCGAGATATCCAGCGCCCGACGGGCCATCATGACCCTTTTTTTCTTGGAGGGTTCTTCCCATGCCGAATACATGAGATCTTGCGCTTCCTCGAGCGCGGTCCGGGGCGGAACGTCGGGCACCTTCCCACGGACAATAAATTTCTCTAAAAAAGCGTTGGCCTCGTCAATATTCTTGAACTGTTTCTCCTCCATGATCCGGCCGATGGCGGCATGAGCTTTTTCCATGGCCCTCCGGGCTATCAGCGGGTTCGACAGGCGGAAATTTCTTTTTCTTATTTCCGAAAGCGTCTCCTTGGTGTTCTCGCCCAACGAAGGACCAATCAGCTTTTTCATGACGTTGACCTCGTCTTAAAGATACGTCGGATATATAGCCGGCCGATCATGATTGTCAAGAGCTTCGAAAGAGGAATTCCCCTTCGAATTGACTTGGGAGCCGCTAAGAAATATGCTTGGGGCATTGGATAAATAAGAGGTGGAGGCCATGAAAATTAAAATCTTCCTTCTCTCTTTTTGGGCTTTGTCTTTGATCCCGGTGGCGGCGGCCGAAAACGCCGACCTGATCCTGTTCAACGGCAAAATCATCACGGTTGACGCCGGCGATCGCATCGCCCAAGCCGTGGCGGTCAAAGACGGCCGCATTCTACAAGTCGGCGCTAATCAAGAGATGAAGGCCCTGGCCGGAACCGGCTGCCGGATGATCGACTTGCTTGGTAAGACCGTGACGCCCGGCCTGATCGATTCCCATTATCATGTTCTCTATTACGGCATGCAATTCTGGCCCGGATACGTCGATATCCGCTTCCCCAAAGCTCAGTCCAAGGCCGATTTGCTGAGTCTTCTGGCCGAAAAAGCGAAAGGACTCAAGAAAGGGGAATGGATTTCCGCCAACCAGGGTTTTCATCTCAGGCCAAGCGAGACTCTGGACCGCCGGGATTTGGACCAGGTCATTCCCGACAACCCCGCCTATTTGCGTCACGGCAGCGGCCAGTTCGCCGTGGTCAATACGGCGGCCCTCAAAATCGCCGGCATCGACAAAAACACCCCTGATCCGCTAAGCAGCAAAATCCTGCGCGACCGGAATGGCGAACCGACGGGCGTGCTGTCCCATTATCCGGCCGAGAACCTCGTCGCCAAATTCGCGCCGGGCTACGGCGACCGGACCGAAGCGGACATGTATGAGAGCATTGACCGCGGCCAACGGCTTTGTTTCGAGGCGGGCTACACGTCTGCCCAGGACGTCATCGTGGGCAATCCCAGGGATATTCAGGCCTATCTTAAATTCGCCGCGGCCGGCAGACTGAAAATCCGGCTCTATCTCCTGCTCTACGTCAACAACGAAAATCAGGCGAGGCAATACATCCGCATGGCGGATAGTTTCAAGTCGGAAAAAGTCGTTTTCGGCGGATGGAAGCTGGCCATAGACGGCGGCTCCAGCGGCGGGACGATGTTGATGTACGACAAGAACATGCCGGGCGCCCGGATGGCCTATCCCTATTTTTCCCAGAACGAGTTTAACCGCCTTGTCAAAATCCTGCACGACACCGGATTGCAGGTCGCCGTCCACGTCGGCGGCGATCAGGGCATTGACATGACCATTACGGCATTCGAAGAGGCGCTCAAGGCCAATCCCCGCCCCGATGCCCGCCATCGCATCGAACACTGTCTCTTTCCCACGACAGATGCTCTGGCCCGGATCAAGAAGGCGGGGATCGTCGTCTCCACCTCGCCCCAATGGATCGCCTGGCACGGCGATATGTTCGCCCTGGCGACCAGTCCGCAGGCCATGGAACATTTTCTCCCGCTGAAATCCATCGTGCGCATGGGTATTCCCTTGGCCTTCGGCTGCGATGTTCCGGCCTCGATCTTCCAAGAGCCGAGATGGGCATTCATCGGGGCCGTCCTGCGTCGATCCAAAGGCGAAACGATCGGCCCGCAAGAGCGGATCACGATCCAGGAGGCTCTGCGCGCCCACACGATGGGCTCCGCCTATGCCGGCTTCGCCGAAAAAACCACCGGTTCGATCGAGGCAGGCAAAGCGGCCGACTTCGTCGTGTGGAACCATGATCTCTATACCATGAGGGGGAATGAGGCCGCGGACCTCAAACCGGAGATGACGATCGTCAACGGCGAGATCGTGTTCCAGGCCGACAGGTAACTTTCATCGAGCTCGTGAAGGCCAGGGAGGCCACGCGTGAGAACAAAAGCCGTCCTCTCGATTTTAGCCGGTCTCATTTTTCTTTCGGGATTCCTCGCCCAGGCCCCCAAGTCTATCGCTTATCCCGCCCCGAACGAACCTGCGAAGGTCGATTTTTCCGACGGGAAAATCCGGGTCGACTATGCGGGCCGGACGATCTTCGAAGGGGCACTGAACGCGGAAGCGAAGAATTATCAGTCCAAGATTCAGAGCTACAGGACCGGAGACAAGGTCGAGCAGGTCGTCCTGCTCTTCGGCGGCGGACGAACGCCCTTGAAGCTCACGGGAACGGTCCGGGGAAGCGACGAGTCCTTCCCCTGCGAGGCCGACCGTCGCGACCGCCGCGGGGCCGGGCCGCTCATCGTCCGCCACGTCTCGGGAATGAGCCATAGCCTCCTCAACCGGGCCGTCTACGACCGCAAACTGGACTGGACGTTGTCCGTGGACGCGGGCCCGGCCGCGACCGTGATGCCGGCGGAGTCCGGCGCCGACGGAAACGCCTTCGCGCTGACGGCCGAGGGCGGCGAGATCGTCCTTCGCTTCCGGCCGCGCTTTTATAATAAGCACCGGGACCTGGCCTTCTTCGAGCCCTGGACGTACAAGCCGTGGCCGGGCTCGGTCGCCGGCTGGATCTCCTGGTTCGCGTTCTTCTCCAACGTCACCGAGCAGAACGTCCTGGAGACGGCCGAGGTCTTCTCCGAGGTCCTGCGGCCGTTTGGATACGAATATTTTCAGATCGACGACGGCTATCAGCGGGGCACGGGCGCGCCCGAGAACTGGCTCACGCCGAACGAAAAATTCCCCCATGGCTTGAAATATCTGGCGGACGTCATCAAACAGAAAGGCCTCAAGCCAGGGGTCTGGACCGCCGCCTCGGTATCTGACAAGAATTTTGTGGACGCGCATCCGCAGTGGTTCGTCCGCGACGGCCGTGGCCTGCCGGCCCGCGGCAACTGGATCGGATATGCCCTCGACGCCTCGAACCAGGCGGCGCGGGACGCGGTCGTGAAGCCGCTTTACCAAGGGTATCTCGCCCAGGGCTGGGACTACATCAAGCTCGACGGCCTCCGCCATCTCCGCTATGAAGGTTACAACGCCAATCGCGCCTATTTCCAAGACCGCGGGCTCGACCTCATCGGGACCTACCGCCGCTATGTCCAAGCCGTCCGCGATACGATCGGCCGGGACAAGTTTCTGCTCGCCTGCTGGGGTATCCGCCCCGAGCTCACCGGCCTGGTCGACGCCTGCCGCATCGGCGACGACGGCTTCGCCTACGCGGGCCTGGCCCAGTACAATTCGTTCAATAATGTCGTCTGGCGGAACGACCCCGACCACATCGAGCTCAACGAAGACGCCTACCGGTCCACGCTCGTGACGACGCTCACCGGCTCGCTCTTCATGCTCACCGACAAACCCGCCGTGTACCGGACACCGGCCGTGGAACCGGCCAAGCGCACGGTCCCGGTCTTGTTCACGCGGCCCGGCCAGATCTACGACGTCGATCCGTCACGCTCGCAATATTTATGGCGGGCGGATGTCGAGGTAAGCGGGAGCGGGCCGCGCCTCTTCGACGGCGGTTATACCCCGGCGTGTTTTCTGTATCAGCTCGAGGTCGACCGGCCGTTCGAGAATTGGACCATCCTCGGCCGGACGGGCGGGGACGTCCCCGAGGTCCGGATGAGCGACCTCGGCCTCGACCCGAGTCGCGAATATTACGTTTTCGAGTTCTGGTCGAAGCGGCTTCTGGGGAGCTTCGCCGGCTCGTTCGCGCCCGGCCCGCTTGACCCGAAATTCAGGTCGCAGGCGTTCGTCATCCGCGAGCGCCGGCCTTATCCCCAGCTCATCGCCACGAGCCGCCACGTCACGGCCGGCGGCGTGGACCTGAGCGATGTCCGCTGGGACGGGTCGGCCCTCGCGGGCAAAAGCCGGGGCGTGAAAAACGACCCCTACGTTCTCTACCTCACCGAGCCGGCGGGATTCGCGTTCGAGGCGCTCGACGTCCGGGGCGCGAAGCTCGAGAAATCGGACCGCGACGGCCGTCTCCTCCGGTTCGTCCTCGCTCCCGACGACGATTCCGAGTTCACCTGGTCGGCGCGATACACCTTAAAATAGGGAGACACAATACTCGTTTCCCTATTCCGGAATCATGAAAAATAAGGAAATAGGTATTGTGTCTCCCAAAAATCTCCCAAAAATCATTCCCTCGTTCTTGACTTCGATCGGCAACCGCGAATATCCTTTTCTTGTGATGAGCGGCGCCGATTCCGAGCTCAGCGGGAGGGAAAGTCGCGCAGCGCAAAATAGCAAATTCCTATGCCTCTGATTTTTAGAGAGGGTGTACCTATAGCGATTATGAGAAAACGAAAACATCCTGGGGAAATTTTGTGCGTTGCGGCGGCCGTGTTTGCGGCCGTGATCATCCTCGCCGCTCAGCAGAAACAGACGCGCGGAATCCCGCAGCATGACGCAGCCGCGGTGGTGAAGCTCGTGCCTGTTCGGATCCTGGACGCGGAGGGCCGGCCGGTCCGCGGGCTGAGAAAAGAGGACTTTGTCCTATACGACAACAACGAGCTTAAAAAGATCACCGAGTTCGAGGTCCACGAGTCGGGCGAAACCCGGGTGGAGGTCGTGGAGACGGATGCGGTTATCGCGAAAGACGTCCAGCGGGAAACGAACCGAAAATACTTTTTCGTTCTGGACATGCAGGGCAGCGATTTGAGCGGAAACAGGGACGCTAAAAAAGTGGCGCTCGAATTCGTTACCGGCAAACTCAAACCCGGAGACGAGGCCAGCGTGATGACATTCGGCGGGTTAACGGGCCTGGTCTTGAGACAGTATCTGACTTCGGACCTTGAGAAAATCAAAAAAGCGATCGCGCGGTCGATCGCGATGGGCGGAACAGTGGGCGGAAGCTCAGGGTCCTCGGCTCCCGTCTTGGCCGACGCGATGGAAGAGGAGCGGAATAGGGCGATCGCCGAAGGACAGGCAGCGGCCGCGCGCCGTGGCCAAGAAGGTGAGGTGAGAGAAGGGTCGGGGGGCGGAACGATCGTTTTTTCCGCCGGGACATCGGCCGATGCGGTCTTCGGAAACATGGGAGGGATCCAAATGGAACTCCCCGAGATGAAGGGGGCGGCTAGGAGCAAAGCGGATTTCGATATGAGCATGTCTGAACTGGCCAAAGCCATGAAATACATCCCGGGAATCAAGAGTGTCGTCTATTTTTCGACGCGCACGCCGGGAAATGCCGTGGGCCAGCTGTTCGCCGAGGCGAATACGACGATCTACGCGGTCAATAGCAACGGCGTGCCCGCGAAGGGCGGAGGAGCGTGGGCCAGCAAAGGCAGGGAGGTGAAGAAACTGCAAAATGAAGGTTTGAAAGACTTTGCCGAGGCGTCTGGCGGGCATTTTTTTGCCGATGTCGCGAACGCGGCGACGATCGCCAAGGAAGTCGAAGCCTTGAGTGGTAACTATTACGTCCTAGGCTATTACATCAACCTGTCATGGGATGGCCGGTCGCACAAGATCCGGGTCGACGTCCAGAGGCCGGATGTTCGGGTCCTGGTTCAGGAGGGATACAACAATCCGATGCCGTTCGCCAGCCTGACGGACCTTGAGAAAAAGATGCAGCTATTCGACCTGGCTTTCTCCGACAAGCCGGCGAGCACGCTGTACCTGGATCTTCCCTTGGAGGTCCTCCTCGGCCCGTCCTTGAAGGAAGCGAATGCCGCCGTCCTGCTGAAGTTGACGGTGGACGAGCGGACGGGCGTCCCGCCGGGGAAGACGGAGATCTGCACGTTTCTCTTCGATAAGGATCAGAAGATCATCATGGCCGAGCGGGGCGAGATGGACTCAGCGCCCCACGCGCAAAAAACGCTGTTCCCGTACATTCTGACGTTGCTTCAGCCCGGAGAGTACGAATGCCGGGTCATCGCGCGCGATCTGTTAACGGGACAGGCGGTAGCCGGCCGTCTGCCGTTTACCGTCCCGAAGCTGATCGCCTCTGGGATGTCACTAGCCTCGCCCCTGTTGCTCGTCCCGGGGAAAAAGCCCGAGTTCGTGAGAATGGCGCGTCCGAAGAAGAAGGAGATCAATCCGGTGTCCATCATCCGGTTTTTCCCCTTCCTTCCCTTGGACAGCGTGCCGCTCGTCTCGAGCCTTGACCCGGACGTGGACAAGATCCAAGTCTTGCTCCCCGTCAGCTCCGGGAGCAAAATGCCGTCCAAATTGGACCTTAGCGTCGAACTGAAGCGGGCGGACGGCGGGGCGGACATCCCGGTCGATTGGAAGGCGATCGATAGAAAAAGAGCGGAGCCGGCTATGGACTACCTCCTGTTCGGAATCACTCTGCCGGATCTCTTTCCTGGAACCTATCGGCTAAAGTTCACAGTCGTGGACGCCAAAACCGGCGCGCGGGCCTCGGTCTCGGCTCCACTGATCAAGAAGTAGAGGTTCTGTCGGCTTAACCCAAATTCTCCCATCGTCTATGTGTCGAGATGCCCAGAAGAAATGCGTCGAGCAAGCGGCCGCGAATGCAAGCCTACGCTCAGGGAGAAATACCGCCAACCGGCACTCGTCCCCGCCCCCACCGGAGCGAAGGGCGTGCTGTACGCTCCCGCTTTCATACACCACGTACCTAAATCACACGGAGACATAATACCCGTTTCCCTACTTATTGCGCGAAGTTTCCCTATAATAGGGAAATAGGTATTGTGTCTCCTAAAAAAAGATATCTTGACAGGCTTAGAGGCTCGTTATAGAATATTTATGACCAGCAGTCAACAAATAACCGAGAGTCATCTTGAGCGTCAAGCAACGGAAACTCCGGGAGCTCGAGGCCCGGCGCGGCCTCATTCTCACGACAGCCAAGGACCTCTTCATCAAGAACGGCTTCGGCGCCGTGACCCTCGACGACATCGCCGCCGCGGTCGAATTCAGCAAGGGGACGATCTACAACCATTTTTGCAGCAAGGAAGAGATCTACGCCTGGATCCTGCTCGAGCACCTGGACATCCTCCTCTCCTATCTCCGGGAAGCCGCCCGCGCGGGACGGGCCACGGCCGAAAAGTTGGGCAACGCGACGAAAGCCTACGTCCGGCTGTACCGCGAGCACCGCGAGTATTTCAAACTCCTCTTTTTCATCGACGTCGTCAGCGACCAGGACCGGATCCCGGAGGGGCTGCGGCGGGAGATCCGCCACCGGAAGATCGCCTGCCTGCTCGAACTGCAGGCCATCCTCAAGGACGGGATTCGGTCGGGCAAAATCGGAGGGGGACGGCCGGCCGCGCAAGTCGCCATGGTCTTATGGGGAATGTTGAACGGAATCATCCAGCTGGCCGAATCCCGCCAGGTCCACGAGAACGACCTCGACCGGCTGATCGCCGTCGGTTTCGAGATCGCCTTGGCCGGGCTCAAGAATCCGGCCTCATAAATTTATAAGGAGACGAAGGCATGGATATGTTTACGAAGTGTTACCAGTTCTCGCGGGCCAAGGAAGTCATCGCTGCCGGCCTCCTCCCCTATTTCCAGACCATCGAGGAGAACCACGGACCCATGGTCAAAATGGAGGGCAAGGACGTCGTCATGGCCGGCAGCAACGATTACCTGGGGCTGTCCCAGCATCCCGAAGTGATCGCGGCCGCCATCGAGGCCGTCAAAGCATTCGGCTCGAGTTGCTCCGGGTCACGGTTTTTGAACGGGACGTCCATCCTGCACACCAAGCTCGAGGAGGAGCTGGCGGATTTCCTCGGTGTCGAGGCCTGCCTCGCCTTCACGACCGGCTTTTTGACGAACCAGGGCGTGATCGCCACGCTCGTCGAGAAAGGTGAACACCTGTTCTCGGACGACGAGAACCACGCCAGCATCGTGGCCGGCGGCTGGATCGTCCGGGCCCGGGGCGGCCACGTCCATAGATATGCGTCGAACGACATGGAGGCCCTGGAGAACGCCCTGAAAAAGATCCCGGCGGACGCGCCGAAGCTCATCGTGACCGACGGCGTGTTCAGCATGTCCGGCCGGATCGTCAACCTTCCCGAACTCGTCCGCGTGGCCAAGGCCTATGGGGCCCGGGTGATGATCGATGAGGCCCACGCCATGGGCGTGCTCGGCGCAGGTGGACGCGGGACGTGCAACCATTATGGTTTGAAGAACGGATCCGACGTCGAGCTGACCATGGGGACGTTCAGCAAATCCTTCGCCTCGCTCGGCGGCTTCATCGCCGGGGAGCGGCCGGTCATCGATTACATCAAGTACAATTCCCAGGCCTTCCGGTTCAGCGCCAGCATGACACCCGGCAGCGTGGGCGCCGTAAGGGCGGCCCTGCGGATCATCCGGCGAGAGCCGGAAAGAGTGGACCGGCTGCGCCGGATCACCATGGACATGCGCGACGGCTTGAAGCGCCAAGGATTCAAGATCATTGAAAGCACCACGCCCATCCTGCCCGTCATCATCGGCGACGATATGGGGACCTTCCGCTTCTGGAGAAGGCTCATGGACGAAGGCGTTTTCGCGAACGCGGTCATTTCGCCGGGCGTACCGCAAGGTATGCAGCTGATCCGGCTCAGCCTTATCGCGACTTACGAGCAGAAGCACATCGACCGGATCCTGGAGGCCTTCCACAAGGTCGGCAAAGAATTCGGGCTGATCTCACACTGACCGGGCTATTTTTTCTTCAGCCAGACCGCCATCTCGTTTTTTAGAATTGCTGACTAAGACGTAATAGTGAGAATTATTATATTCTGCTTCCCAATATTCTTCCTTGTAATAAAACTGAACCATTTTGAAATCTGAAAATAATTCCGGGATATCCTTTTTTTGAACATAATAGTGCGGAATTCCGTTTTCTTGAGGCATGTTTGTTTTGAACAGCACATGTTCTGAGACATGTTTATTCTGAGGATCCGTAAAAGCGGAATTGCTTTGTGAATTAAGAGTAATAAAAGCCTCTCCTCCATGAATTAACACTCGACGAATTTCATTTAAGGTTTGTTTTATCCCTTGCTCGTCCGTATGGTAAATAACGTTGTAGGCAATTATACATTCGAAAGAATCATCCGGATAAGGCAATGACCGCATGTTTCCCAATTTGGTTATTACCGACAATTTTTCTGATTCGGCAATCCCTTTAATTTTTAAGATGCCTTCTTCAGAAAGATCAAAGGCGTCAACTGAAAAACCATTTTTGGCAAACAAGAATGTATGTCGGCCAATCCCGCAGCCCAGATCCAGCAATCGACGGAATCCCCGTTTATGCCATCTGTTTATAAGAGGATAGACCTCTGCGGATGGTTCTTCCCAATATGGATTAGCGCCAATTATCCAATCCCAAGGTTTTGAAGCAACCACTCGTCGATTATACTTTATCCTGCGGGCTAAGAAATATAGTTTTAATTTACGTCATCTGGCAGAAATCCTCGTAGGGAGAAGATGAAGAGGATTTGGGGAGGGCTCATTTACCGGATTCGATTTTCCCGTCTCGGCCTGCCGCAGGGCAAAGGCGATCTGCTCCTGCATGAACTTCGACGTCTTCAAAGTTGCCCTACCTGGATAAGCAAAAAGATCTAAAATCTTCGGATTTGAGATTTGAGATATTTTTCGTGTTTGACATCGATCCGCAGCCGGATATATCATTTTTTCGCAATGAGCGGCCGGGTTCCCTAGCTCAAAGGGATAGGATCTTAAACGATACCAAAGCCAAATTCCTATCGGGTAGAAAGGGAGATTACTGATGGATAATCAAGCCTCAGACCAGGAAAATGAAAAAAAACGGCGTGAAGCACGGGTTCTGCTTGGCAGTGTCCCTGAGCCCAAAACGGTCAGACTGAATACCAACTGCTCTCAACCTCGTTTAGATGATCTCTCTGAACACAGGGAGTCGTCTTCCGACGACTCGAAGTCAGCAAAGCGGTCAGAGCTTCCTCATGAGCTCGCACATCTTGGATGGGGATTGGTCTTGGCGGCTGGTGGCGCCATACTTGTAAGTCTGGTCTGGCCGGCGTATTCCCGTAGTACTGCCGTGATCCCGGGCGCGACTAAGTTGTTCTTCGTGGGAGGAATCATTTTACTCGTCATCGGACCCATCTATGTCTTGACCAGATTGGTTGATTTTTTTGTTGGTCCGAAGCTTTCCACTCCAACCGAATGTGTTAAGACGTTTATCGGGAGTCTTGGCGGACGCAACTGGAGTCGCGTCTGGAATTGCCTTACTCCTCGGGCTCGCGAATTTTTCAAAACCCCGAAGGATTGTGAGAACTATCTCAATCATACACGCAAGAAGATTGAAGAGGAAACTTTTAATATTCTTGGGGCGAATCGGAAGGTGGATAAGAGTCTCGGTGATTCTTTGGCGGTGGGTCTGAGCCATACACTGCAATATGACAACCTCCATGTTTCGACTCTCTCTGATCATGCTTGCCTAGCGGAATTCGACCTCGTTGTGAAGCAAAAACGAGCGATCCATAAAA
>JBGOYP010000052.1:0-10743 GCA_041479785.1 Candidatus Aminicenantia bacterium
AGATACCGAGGACCGGGAGCGGTTCAACGCCCGGCTGGCCGAAGCCGGACTCCAATCGCCGCGCGGACTCGCCGCAACGACGGTCGCGGACGGCCTGCGCGCCGCCCGGGAGGTCGGTTATCCCGTCATGGCCCGCGTCGCCTACGCCCTGGGCGGCCGGGGCAGCGGGTTGTCACGGAACGAGACCGAACTCCGGGAAAAGCTCACCCAAGCGTTCGCCCATGCGCCCCAAGTGCTGGTCGAAGAATATCTCGAAGGCTGGAAAGAGGTCGAATACGAGGTCGTCCGGGACGCGGACGACAACTGCATCACGGTCTGCAACATGGAGAATTTCGACCCGATGGGCATCCATACGGGCGAGAGCATCGTCGTCGCGCCCTCGCAGACGCTGACCAACGCCGAGTACCACCGGCTGAGGGACATTTCCATCCGGGCCGTGCGCCACCTCGGGATCATCGGCGAATGCAACATCCAGTTCGCCCTCAACCCCCGGGACGGCGACTACCGGATCATCGAAGTCAACGCCCGGCTGTCGCGAAGCTCCGCCCTGGCCAGCAAGGCGACCGGCTATCCGCTCGCGTTCATCGCGGCAAAGCTCGTCCTCGGTCACGCCCTGCCCGACCTTATGAACTCGGTCACGAAACGGACGACGGCCTGCTTCGAGCCGGCCCTCGACTACCTGGTCGTCAAGATCCCGCGCTGGGACCTCAAAAAATTCCGGCGCGTCTCGAAGAAGATCGGCTCGGAAATGAAATCGGTCGGCGAGGTCATGGCCATCGGCCGGAGCTTCGAGGAGGCGCTCCAAAAAGCGACCCGGATGCTCCAGATCGGCATGTACGGGATCGTCGGGAACGAGAGCTATTCGTTCAAGAACCTCGAGAAAGAGCTCCGGGATCCGACCGACGAACGGCTCTTCGGGATCGCCGAGGCGATCAAAAAAGGAATGACGGTCGAGACGATCCATCGCCTGACGAAGATCGACCGCTGGTTCCTGAATAAGATCCGGGCCATCGTCATCCTCGAGGAAAAACTCCGGAAGCAGACCCTCCGCACGTTGCCCGCGGCGCTGCTGGCCGAGGCCAAACGGAAAGGGTTTTCGGACAAGCAGGTCGCCATTTTCACCGGCGCGGACGAACTCGACGTCCGCAAGAAACGGACGCGGCTGGGAATCGTTCCCGCCGTCAAGCAGATCGATACCCTCGCCGCGGAATATCCCGCCCGGACGAATTACCTCTATCTCACCTACCACGGCCGCGAGGACGACGTCCGCTTCGAATCCCGGAATAAAAAAGTCATGGTCCTCGGGTCGGGTTCATACAGCATCGGTTCGTCCGTCGAGTTCGACTGGTGCTGCGTCTCGACCGTCCTCGCCCTCCGGAAGCTGGGCTATGAGACCCTTATGGTCAACTACAACCCCGAGACCGTGTCGACGGATTACGACATCTGCGACCGGCTCTATTTCGAGGAGCTGAGCTTCGAGCGCGTCCTCGACATCTACAAGCGGGAGAACCCGCGGGGCGTCGTCCTCTCCATGGGCGGCCAGATCCCGAACAACCTCGCCCTCAAGTGCCGCCGGGCCGGGCTGCGGATCCTGGGGACGTCGGCCGAGTCGATCGACATGGCCGAGAACCGACAGAAGTTCTCGAAGCTCCTCGACGGGCTCGGCATCGACCAGCCGCCGTGGCGCGAGCTGCGCAGCGTCGGCGAGGCCGAAGCGTTTGCCCGCGAAGTCGGATACCCCGTCCTCGTCCGGCCGTCCTACGTTCTGAGCGGTGCGGCGATGAGCGTCGTCCTCGACCAGCGCGACCTGGACCTGGTCCTGAAGAGGGCCGCCCGCGTCTCGCCCGAGTATCCGGTCGTCGTCAGCCAGTTCATCGTCAACGCCAAGGAGATCGAGCTCGATGCCGTCGCCCGTCGCGGCAAGATCATCGTCTCGGCCGTCGTCGAGCACGTCGAAAACGCCGGCGTCCATTCCGGCGACGCGACGATGGTCCTCCCACCGCAAAAGACCTACATCGAGACGATGCGCAAGGTCCGGGCGACCGGAGAAAAGATTGCCGCGGCCCTGGACATCACCGGTCCGTTCAACATCCAGTTCATCGCCAAGGACAACGAGGTTAAGGTCATCGAATGCAATCTCCGCGCCTCGCGGTCGTTCCCTTTCGTAAGCAAGGTGGCGAAGGTCAATTTCGTCGAGTTGGCCGTCGAGGCCATGCTCGGCCGGCCGGCCAAGAACACGAAGTCCACCCTCGATTTGAATTACGTCGGGGTCAAAGCACCCCAGTTCTCGTTCTCGCGCCTGCGGGGCGCCGACCCGACGCTGGGCGTCGAGATGGCGTCGACGGGGGAAGTCGCCTGCCTGGGGGAGGACGTCCACGAGGCGTTTCTCAAATCGATCCTCTCGGCCGGGTCCACCCTCCCGAAAGATTCGATCCTGGTCAGCATCGGCAGCCGGACCGACAAGCACAAGTTTCTCGAATCGGCCCGACGGCTGCGCGGCCTGGGCTTGAAGATCTTCGCCACGGAGCAGACCGCCGCGTTCTTCCACCACAACGGGATCGCCGCGACGCGGCTTTACAAGGTCCACGAGAAGAAGACGCCGAATATCCGGGATTACATCGCCGCGCGCAAGATCGATTTCGCGATTTCGATCCCCGACCCGGACCGCAAGGCGGCTTTCGACAGCGATTATCTTTTGAGGCGAACGGCGGTGGATTTCGCGGTCCCGCTCCTGACGAACCTTCAGGTCGCGGAACTTTTCGTCCAGGCCCTCGCGGCGAAGACGCCTTCCGACCTCAAGGTCAAACACTGGGCGGAGTACGAATAAAAAAAGGGGCCCCCCGCTCGGGGAGCCCCCCGGATCGAGCAAATTTCAGACGGGAGATTATCTCTTCTGGAGGTCGGCCATATTGAGGGTCGCCTGTTTCGTGTAGCCGGCCGGCACGGAATAGGTGTTGGCCGGGGGGTTCTTTTTGCTGATTTCCAGGACTTCGGACGTGGAGTGCATCTTGGCGCCCATGATTTCGCCGCTGGTTTCGCTGGCGACTTGGAAGCCTTTGATTTTCATCATTTCCTTGACCGAGGCGTCGTCGAACTTCATCTGTCCCTTCAACATCGGCCCCATGAACTTCGCGTTGAAGGCGTTGAGGTCGAACGGGACCTGCGTCGTCGCCCAGGCTCTCGTCTTAATGGGCATGCCCATGATCGACATGGTCACGTCGTAACCCGTGCACGGCCATTGGCCGACTTTTTTGGTTTCGGTCGTCGGGATTACGGTCGCCGTCATCATGATCATCCCGGCCATGGCCGCCGCCTGCGGGGGAAGGATCTTCGTGAAATCGAGCGGCAAAGGCGTCTCGACATACGTCTTCGTCTTGGGGAAGATGAAGTACGCCATGTTCTTCGCGACATCGACGATGAACGATTGGTCGGCGTTGATCATAGCGATTTGATTGTCGCCGAACCATTGGTCGGACATGGAGTCCGAGGCCGGCGTCGTCTGACCCATGATCGACATCGCGTCGGTGTGGGTCTTTGTTTTGATATAAATGTCGGCACTCAACGAGAGCGCGACGACAAGCACGAGTCCAATAAAAACAAACGCTTTTTTCATGACCGTTTCCTCCTTCACCGGGCCGTAACCCGGCGATAGCGATAAATGACGTCCCTCAATTCGAGTCAAATAAAATAGAAAGAGGCGCCGGGCGCCTCTCCCTGGGAAATTCTAAGCCTTAAGCGCTCTGGCTGTTTTATTTCAGGTTGAACGACATGCCGATCTGGCTGCCGAAACCCGACCAGCCGCTCAGCGAGCCGACGAGCCGGAGGCTGACGGCCATTTTGGGCGAAAGATAATAGCGCCCGCCGATGACCGTTTCGATATAGATCCCGCTCGATCCCGAGCCGCCATCGAGGCCGGTAAAGCCGCTTTTCCAGCTCCAGGTATAGATCGAGTAGCCGAGCCCGCCGCCCGCGTACACGTCGATGTTATCGAGCTTCAGGGTCGTGAAATGATAGACCACTTCAGCCGCGAGCGAGATGATGCTTTCCGACCACTCCGATTCGCTCCAGAACATGGCCATGGCCGTGCCGCCGATACCGATATTCGGCGTCAAGGCGTATTCGACGTTCACACCGAACGGAATGGATCCGCCCCAGGAATAGAGACCGATCTGAGGGGTCACCCAGAGTTTGCCTTGCTGGAAGAGCTGGTCCGAGGGAATTTTCGCCGCCGATGCCGCGCCGACAACGACGAGCATGGCCACGAACAACATACCGATTTTTTTGAATGTCATGAAACCTCCTTTGACATTGCGTACGATTAATTCTTACCTATTCTATAATATTCCGATAGGATTTGTCAATATAAAAATATCCGTCTCGGCGCTCCCATCGATATTTCTTTTAGTGCGCATTTTAGAAACGACCCCTCCCCTTATTTTACTTATTTTTAGGCAAAGTTCAACGTCTTTTTTCCCAAGCCGGGAGGGGCGAGGCCGCCCGCCGGATTTTCCTCGCGAAACAGGGATATTCCCGGCCCCATCGCGAAAATGAGGTTCCCGCCGCCCGAATTTCTGTTAGAATAGGCGGCGGGATTCATGGCCACAAAGAAGACCCTCTCCCTTCTTCTCAAGCTCGCCTTCAGCCTTGCCGTCCTCGCGTTCGTTTTCTCGAAAACCCCTCTCCGGGACATCGGCCGGTCGCTCGGCGGCGCGGCCTGGCCGTGGCTTCTTCCCGCTTTTTCCCTTTTTGCTCTCGGGCTTCTCATCAGCGCCTACCGCTGGCAGATCCTGGCCGGCGCCCAGGGCGACGCGGTCCCGCTCGGGTTCCTGGTCCGGTCGTACCTTGTCGGCGTCTTCTTCAACAACTTCCTCCCGACGCGTTTCGGCGGTGACATCGTCCGGATCTGGGACGGCTCGAAATACTCGAAGTCGCTCGTAAAATCCTCGGCCGTCGTCCTGGTCGAGCGTTCGACGGGCATTCTCGTTTTGTTCCTTTTTGCCCTGGGAGCCTCTCTCTTCCGCCTCGACATGGCCCGCCGCGTCCCCGTGATCTGGATCGCCCTTCTGTTCGGGCTCGGCGGGCTGGCCGCGGCCGCCGTCTTTTTCCTCCCCGTCTGCGGCCGGTGGCTCGAGCGCATCCCCGAGAGAAAAATCATCGGCCCGGTCAAGCATAAAATCCTGGCCCAGCAGGCGACGATCCTCTCCTTCAAGGACAAACGGGCCGCATTCTTCAAAGCCATGGGTTGGGCCCTCCTTCTTCAGGTGAACGTCCTGGTCCATTATTTTCTCATCGGAAAGGCCCTGCATCTGTCCATCGGCCTCCTCGATTATTTCGTCTTTATCCCGCTCGTCCTTCTCATCCAGATCCTCCCCGTATCGATCAACGGCCTGGGCGTCCGCGAACTCTCGTACATCGAGATCTTCCGGTTCTACGGCATCCCGGCCGGCACGGCGGTGGCTTTTTCCGCCGTCGAGATCGGGCTGGGGCTCATCGTCGGCATCATCGGCGGGGCGATCTACGTCGGCCGGAAATGAGCCCTTCGAAAACGATGGCCGTCCTTGTCTTCGGGCTGGCCGCGTTCGTTTCCGTCCCGGGGCCCGGCCGCGGTCAAAGCCCGCAAGCGGCCGAGACCGAAAAACGCCTGGCCAAGATCAAGACGGACATCGAAAGCCTCAAGGCCAAGATCTCCGAAGAGGACAAGAAGGAAAAGACGACCCTCTCCGCCCTCGACCGGATCGGATTCACGAAAAGCCTGCTCCGGAACGAGCTGGCGCTTCTTGAAGCCGACCTCGGCCGGAACAGGGTCGAGCTCGCGGCCATAAAGACGAATATCCCCCGGCTTCAAGCCGACCTCGGCCGCGAAAAGGACGCCCTGGCGAAGGTCCTGGTGACGCTCTATAAATACGGCCGGGCCGACGCCGTCCGGACGCTTCTCTCCGCGCCCGACCTGCGGTCGCTTGTCCGGGAAGCGAAAAACCTCGCCGTCCTCGCCTCCGCCGAGAATGCCGTGATCGCCGCCTACGTCAAGGGACTGACCGAGCTCGGACGCGAAGCGGACAAGCTCAAGGCCAAGGAACGGGACATCCAGAGCCTGATCCGACAATCGACGGCGAAACGGACGGCCCTCGAAGCGGAGGAGAAAAAGAACCGCGTGCTCATGGACCAAATCACGTCGAACCGGAAGACCTACGAACAGACGCTCGAGGAGCTCGCCCTCCGGGCCCGCGAACTCCAGCAGCTCCTCGAGCGCTTCGAATCCCGGGAATCGGCGCTGCCCTTTCCGCTCATCCCCTTCGCCGAAAAAAGGGGAAAACTCCCCTGGCCGGCCGGAGGAAAGGTGCAGCAGGCGTTTGGGCTTCAGCGGGGACCGTTCAACACGGCGACGATGAACAACGGGATCGAGATCGTTCCCCCGTCCGGCGACATGACCGTGCACGCCGTCCACGGCGGCAAGGTCGTCTTCTCGGATCATTTCCAGGGCTACGGCCAACTCCTCATCATCGACCACGGCTTGTCGTATTACTCGCTCTACGGCCACTGCGCGGAATTTCTCGTCCGCACCGGAAATTTCGTCATGGCCGGGCAGCCGGTGGCGGTGGCCGGAGACACGGGTTCGATGGTCGGCGTATCCGTCTACTTCGAGATCCGCTACAAAACCAAGCCCCTCGATCCCTTGCAATGGCTGTCGCGGAGATGATACAATCCGCCCGCGAAAAATGACGATCCTCAACAGCCGGAACAAAATATTTCGGTTTTGCCGGGTCGCGGCGACGGTCGTTCTCGCCCTCCTTTGTCTTGAAACGGGTCCCGCGAGCGTCGTCGCGCAGGAGGCCACCGGGCGGAAGAATTTCGAGATTCTCGAGACCGTCATCCGTTACATCAAAGCCGACTATATCGAGGAGCCCGACGCGAAAAAGACGATGAACGGCGCTCTCCAGGGCCTCGTCAACTCGCTCGACGTTCTCTCGGCTTACCTCGACAAGGCCGGCGCCGCGAAATACGCCCTCTCTCAAAAACGGCCGCTGAACGCCCCGGGCGTAATTCTATTCAAGCACGCCGGCGCGTTTCCGCTCGTCGTCGGCGTCGTCGAAAATTCGCCCGCCGAAAAGGCCGGAGTCCGGATGGGCGATTACCTGAGCACCGTGAATAACGAGTCCGTTCTCGTCTGGAGCCTCTCGGAAATCAACCTGGCTCTCGAGGACGAGGGCGAAGCGCCCGTCAAGCTTAGGGTCATCCATGAGAACGCGACCCGGGCGATTTCGGTCGAACGCGCCGCCCTTTACCCGCGGCCGGTGACGCTGACGGCGCAACCCCAGACAAGCGGCGTCGTGAAAGTCCATCATCTGAACGCGCCTCTCGTCTCCGAGTTCAAGACGACGATCCTCCCCAAGCTGAAGGACGCAAAGGCGCCCCTCATTCTCGACCTGCGCGATTGCTATCAAGGGAATATCGACGAAGCCCGCGCCTTCCTCAACCTGTTTCTCAAGGCCGACAAGGCGGGCTCGTTCGAGGTCAAAGGCGGCGCCGAGGAACCGATCGCCTGTCCGGACCGCGCCCCCCTGGAAACGCTCTCCGTCGCCGTCTGGGTCAATCCGGCGACCATGGGGCCGGCGGAGGTCGTGGCCGCCGTCCTCAAGGACCTCAAGAAGGCGAAGGTCGTCGGGCTGCCGACGCCCGGACTCGCCTCCCGGCAGGAGATTTACCCGCTCAACTCCGGCGACGCCATTCTGCTCACGACGGGCGTGTTCCGAACGGCTTCAGGAGAGAGGGTCTGGGGGAAGGGCGTTTCCCCGGACATCAAGCTCGACCTCGACAAAACGGACACGAAAGCCTACCTGGACAAAACGCTCGCCGCCTTCGCCGGCCGCTGACAGATGCGGAAGAGCGTCGCCGCGCCCCTCATCTTCCTGGCTTTTCTCGTCCTCGTCCTCGCCGTCTATTTTCTGGTCGAACGCCCAGCTCATCGGCCGGCGGGGCGCCCCGAAAAGACGCCGGACGTTTCCGGAGTCCCCGCGAGGCCGAGCGCCCCCGGAGTTTCTCCGGACGTGAATGCACGTCGTAAGGCCGCCGCCTCGCGCCGTCCCGGCGCGACCGCTAAAGCGGCCGTGATCATGGACGACCTGGGCAACAACCTCGACGCCGTTCGCGCCCTGATCGCGCTCGGGAAACCCGTGACCGCCGCCATCCTCCCCTTCGCTCCCGTGACCTCCGAGACCGCGCGCGCGGCCCGTGAGGCCGGGCTCGAAATCATCCTCCACATGCCGCTTGAATCCATCGCGGCGAAAGAGCTTAACCCGGGCCGGATCTCGGGAGGGATGTCGGGCGAGGAGGTCCGGAGCCGCGTCGAGGCCTGCCTCGACCAGGTGCCCGGCTGCCGCGGAGCGAACAATCACGAAGGCTCGAAAGTCACCGAGGACCCCGTCCTCATGTCTCTGATCCTGGACGTCTTGAAGGAGCGAGGCCTGTATTTCATCGACAGCCGGACGACGAGAGATTCGGTCGCCTACGAGACCGCCCGCCGGATCGGCATCCGGGCGGCCACGCGCCGGGTCTTTCTCGACGAGCAGGCCGACGACAACGCCATTCGGGCCCGGCTCGAGGAATTGTTTTCGGCCGCCAAGGAGCACGGAACGGCCATCGGCATCTGCCATCCCAAGCGGGAGACGTTCGCGGCGCTCGAGAAATATCTGGGGCTGGCCGAGCGCACCGGCGTGGCCCTCGTCTTCGCCTCCGAGATCGTCGACTAGTCTATTTACTCTCGACCGAAAAAATGAGCGTGTTCTCCGCGATCTCGGCGATGGCGCGGGTCTTAATCCCGCGCGGCAGGATCCAACAGACGGCCGTCTTACCCCGAAAATAACTCATCGCGTTCTCGATGACTTTGCGCAAGGGAAACACGTCCTGGCTGACGATGTTGACGACGATCATGAGCCAGTTCATGGAATAGTGACTGATGTTCGACCCCCGGCGTAAAAGTTGGACGACGGACGGTCCGGCGGTTTTTTTCTTGGCGTGCCCAAAATCCGGGGCCTCGGCGTTCCCCGTCACGGCGAGCCCGCTCGCCTTCCGGAACTCGACGGATGCCCAGCGTGCGACCGCTTCGCAATTGGAGATCCGGGCGTAGTCGCAGTCGTAAATATCCATGACGAGTTCGAACGCGGAGGACAATCCCTTCTCCATCGGCAGCTTGTAATCCGGGAGGAAGACCTCGAGATTGTCCACAAGCCGGGGCCGATGGACGTCCGACAGGACCTCGACGCCGCCCTCTTCGGACGCCTTGAGCGCGGCCTTGTAAATCCGGGTGTTCTTCCGGATGGTCTTGAGGTCGGCGAAGGAACCGCGAGGGAGATGCCAGCACACCGCGGACGTGGCGTTGAAATACTCGATAGAAAATGCCGCCGCCTCGTCCACGGGAAGCGCGGCGCAGGTGAAGACATTCGCGCAGGCCTTATCGCCGAAGCGCCGGTAGTTCACGGCGCTCGTCTCGATGTATTGGACGAACGTATCGCCCTCGCCAAGCGCGGCATCGGAGACGATCGGCGCGCCGAACGGGACCATTTTGATCGCCCGGCACGTTTCGCGGCTCCACGTCTCGACCTGTTTGAGGGCCGGCCGCCGGCGGCCGGGCAGTTCGATGTCCATGGCGATTTCTTCGCCGTACTTGTCCTGCTCGAGGCGTTTCTGGAACTCGGGATAAGGAGCGGCGCTGATGTCGGGCGAATACCAGCTTGTCCGGATCCCGGCCTTCCGGAAATTCTTTTTTGCGTTCCGGACAGCGTTCTTGAAGACGCGCCGGCCCTTGGAGCCCGCGGTCAGGCTGAACGGCCCGCCGTGATAGCTGACGTTCGCGAACTGGACGACCCGGACGTCGTCGAACGTCCGCTCGATCTGGCGCCAGCTGCCGGGCGCTTCGAACGGCTGAAGGATGAGGGCCCCGGTCTGATGGATGGTGATCCCGTCGTCCCGCAGGGCGTCGTAAACGCTCTCGTAGAAGCTGGTGTTGAACAGGCTCTTGGCCGGACCGATGGGGTCGGTCGAATCGATCATGATCGCGTCGCACCGGCCTTTGAGCCGGCGGATGACCTCGGCCCCGTCGCCGATGATGAGCTCGAAGCGCGGGTCGTCGAAGATCCCCCCGGAGACCGACGGCATGTGCTCCCGGCAGAGGTCGACGACCATTTTGTCGATCTCGACCATCGTCACCTTCTTGATGGCGCGGTGGCGGAGGACCTCCCGGGCGACGCCGCCGTCGCCGCCGCCGATGACGAGGACGTGCTCGGCCGGTTTCGGCAGGGCGAAGAGCGGCCAATGGGCGATCCATTCGTGATAGATGCCTTCGTCCTCTTCGGTCAGTTGGACGATGCCGTCGAGGACAAGGACCCGGCCGAACCGGTCGGATTCCAGGATCATGAGCTTCTGGAACCCCGTATCCGTTTCGGGAACGATGACCTTCGCGACCTCGAACCCGTAGGTGACGTCCGTGTAGAGCTCTTCGAAAAACCAGAGCTTATTGCCTTTCTTGACCAATCCCATGGGCGACTCCTTATTGCGCGAACTTCATAAATATGATGAACCCGGAGAAATGTCAATAACGAACGGCGGGCAGAGGACTCGCCTGGAGGGACTCGCTCCTTCAAAAGTTCTTAACGCCAGGGGGCTTGGGGCAGAGAACCGGAGGCACGCCGGTTTCCCCGGCGAGGGAGCGCTCGGGATGTGCCGCTCGTCACCACGCGGATTTTCCCC
>JBGOYP010000053.1:0-10420 GCA_041479785.1 Candidatus Aminicenantia bacterium
GTCGCGACCTGGCCGAGCTCGGCGTCAGCGCTTTCTTCCATGATTTCGGGAAACTGGATATCCCCCAGGAAATCCTGAATAAGCCGGCCGCGTTGGACCCCGAAGAACGGATCGTCATGGAAAAACACGCCCCCCTCGGGGCCGAAAAACTGATCGAGATCCAGAAGTCGCGAAATATTCCGCTCGCGGCCATACAGGTCGCCCTCGAACATCATCTCAAGCCAGACCTGTCTGGCTACCCGTTCATCCTGAGGAAAAAAAGCTTGAGCCTCTTCAGCAAGATCGTCAAGATCGTGGACTATTTTGATGCGATTACCACGAAACGGGTCTATCGCCCCACCGCCTTGACCCGGGAGAACGCTCTGAGCCTCATGCTTGGAAAGAGCGGGGTTGAATTCGACCCCCTGATCCTCAAGGCGTTCATCGCCATGGTCGGCATCTGCCCGATCGGCTCGCTCGTCGCCTTGAACACGGGGGAAATCGGAATTGTGACCGAAAGCAATCCCCAGTTGTCCTTAGCCCAACGGCCCAGAGTCAAACTGATCACCGACCCGACCGGGCAGAAATGGGACGGCCCGGTCGTCGACTTGGCCGACGTGGACGCGTCCACCCGGCTGTTCATGAGGACGATCGTCAAATCGCTCGACCCGGACAACTACGGCGTTCGGGTCGCGGACTATGTCTTGGCCGGCACCCAATAGCCGGGATTTTGACTTCTCCCGGCCCGTGTGGTAATTTTCGGTCGAGAGAAAATTCGGGGCACCCTGCGCCGGTCCGGATTTTAGCGCGCCCCCGAAAGGGAAGGGAGGCTTCATGATCGACACCCTGTCCTTTACGCTCAACGGCAAATCCATCCGGCTCGACGTCGACGGCGAGCGGCCGCTGCTCTGGGTGCTGCGGACCGACCTCGGCCTGACGGGCACGAAATTCGGCTGCGGAGAGGGATACTGCGGCGCCTGCACCGTGCTCGTGAACGGCGAGCCGACGCGTTCGTGCGGATATCCGGTGAAGAACGCGGCCGGCAAGTCCGTGGTCACGATCGAGGGCCTGGAGCGCGCCGGCCGACTGCATCCGGTCCAGGAAGCGTTCGTCAAGCACGAAGCCATGCAGTGCGGATATTGCACTCCGGGCATGATCCTCGAGGCGGTCGGGCTGCTTGCCAAAAATCCTCAGCCTTCGGCCCAAGACATCGTCAAAGGCCTGGACGAGCACCTCTGCCGCTGCGGCACCCATCCCAGGGTCGTCAAAGCGGTTCAGGAGGCGGCGCGGATGAAAGGAGCGGCGGTCCGATGAACGACGAAAAATATCCGGTCGATCCGTTGGACGAAATCGGCCCGCCCCCGGGGTTGACGCGACGGGATTTTCTGAAGCTCGTGAGCGGCGGGGTCGTCGTCTTTTTTTCTACCGGCGATGAGCTCTTTCTCCAGGAGCCGGCCCGGTTCCAGGCCGGCCGGGGGGGCCTGCCTTCGGATTTCAACGCGTTCCTGAAGATCGGCGAGGACGGCCGCGTGACCCTGTTCACGGGCAAGGTCGAGCTGGGCCAGGGCCCGACGACGGCGCTTCCGCTCATGCTTGCCGAGGAGCTCGAGGTCCCGCAGGAAACGGTGGATATCATTTTGGGCGATACGGACCTCTGCCCCTACGACATGGGGACCTTCGGCTCGCAGACGATCCGCGCCTTCGGGCCGGCGCTCCGGGCCGCGGCGGCCGAAGCCCGCGTCGTGCTGGTCGAACTGGCTTCGGAAAAGCTCGGGGTCCCGGTCGACCGCCTCCAGGCGAAGGACGGCGCCGTTTTTGACAAGAGCCGTCCGCAGGTGAAAGTCACATACGCCCAACTGGCCCAGGGCAAAAAGATCGAGCGGCACGCCCAGGTAAAACCGGGCTTGAAGCCGCCCTCCGAAATGAAAGTCATGGGCAAACCGGTGATGCGCCGCGACGCGCGCGACAAGGCGACCGGCAAGGCCAAGTACGCGGGCGACATTCGCTTTCCGGGAATGCTTTACGCGAGAGTCCTAAGGCCGCCGGCCCACGGCGCGAAGATGACGCGCCTCGATGCCTCCGCGGCCGAAAAGACGCCGGGCGCCCGCGTCGTCCAGGACGGAGACCTCATCGCCGTCCTCCACGAGTTTCCCGACGTGGCGGAGGCGGCGTTGGCCAAAGTCAAGGCCGACTACGATTTGCCCCCGTCCGACCTGAACGATAAAAACATCTACGACCACCTCGCCAAGGCCGCGCCGCAGGGCCGGGCCGTCGCCCAGGGCGGAAATCTCGACGAGGGCGCGAAACTCGCCGCGTTCAAGGTCGAGGAACAGTATCTCAACGCCTATGTCGCCCACGCGGCCATGGAGACGCACACCGCGGTCGTCAAGGTCGAGGGCGACAACGCCACGGCCTACGCTTCAACCCAGGCGCCGTTCCGGCTGAAGGACGAAATCGCCCAGGCGCTCAAGGTCCCGTCGCAGAACGTCCACGTCATCATGCCCTACGTCGGCGGCGGATTCGGCGGCAAGACGCGGAACACGCAGGCCGTGCAGGCGGCGCGGCTGGCGCAAATCGTCGGCAAGCCCGTCCAGGTCACCTGGAGCCGGGCCGACGAGTTCTTCTATGACACGTTCCGGCCGGCGGCCGTCGTCAATATCGCCTCCGGCGTTTCGAGCGCGGGAAAGATCGTCTTTTGGAACTATGAAGTCCTATGGGCGGGGGAGAGGAGCTCGGAACAGTTCTATGACATCCCTCACCACCGGACGGTCGTCCGCGGCGAGTGGGGCGGGGGCGGAGGGGCCGCGGCGGGCGGCCATCCCTTCGACGTCGGCGCGTGGCGGGCGCCCGCGAGCAACACAAACACGTTCGCCCGCGAATCTCACATCGACGTCATGGCCGCCAAAGCCGGGGTCGACCCGGTGGAATTTCGGTTGATGAACCTGAACAACGAGCGGATGAAGCGGGTCCTCCGGACGGCCGCCGAGAAGTTCGGCTGGAAGCCGGCCAAAGCGCCGAGTCGGCGGGGGTTCGGGGTCTCATGCGCCGATTACGCGGGGACCTATATTGCGGCCTGCGCCGAAGTCGAAGTCAATTTGGCGACCGGCGCCATTCAGGTCAAGCGAGTCGCTTGCGCCCAGGACTCGGGCCTCGCGGTCAATCCCGACGGCGCGACGCTCCAGGTCGAAGGCTGCATCATGATGGGCTTGGGGTACACCCTGACCGAGGAAATGCATTTCACCGGACGGAAACTCCACGACCTCAATTTCGATTCTTATGAGCTCCCGCGGTTCTCGTGGATGCCGAAGATCGAAACGGTCCTGGTGAATTCGCCGGAGGTCCCGATCACGGGCGGCGGCGAACCGGCGATCATCAACATGGGGTCGGTCGTCGCGAACGCCGTCTTCGACGCGACCGGGGCGCGCCTCCTCGAGCTGCCGATGACCCCGGCCCGGGTCAAAACTGCGCTTAAAGGCATATGACTAGAATAACGATTTAGATATCATTCGTTCAAGCGGTCGGCGCGGGAGCCGGCGGGACGCGTTTCTGCTGATACCAGTTCTCGGTCGTGCCGAACTTCGTCCGGATCGCGACACCCCAGCCGAGGATGCTCAAGACCAAGGAGAAGAGCCAGCCGATGATCGGGATGAACCCGACGAAGCTGACAATCAGGAGTCCGAGCATGGCGGCGCCGAGGGGCGAAGATTTGGTTCTGCGCAAGAGGCTCTCGCCGAAGAAATAGAACAGCGCGACTTTTCCGAAAATCTTGACGACGAGTCCGGCGATGACGAGGGCGAAAAGAATCGGAATGCCAATCAACACCAGACACAACAACGCGGCGAAAATGACCAGGAACGTGAAACAAATGAGGGCGAGCAGCCCGGTCCCGAAGATGGGCCAAAAGGACTTCCGGATCTCGCCGCCGGCGAGGGTCACCTGCTTCGGGAACAGCATGGCCACGATAAACACCAGGATAGCCCAGATGAAGATGTTGACCATCTTGAAGATGATGATGATCGGCCAGAACGAGAACGTCAGGAGGCCCTTGAGTCCGTCGCTGAGGTTTATGCCCGAGATCTCGGACCCTTTGAAATAGACGGTGTCGCCGTCCACGCGGAAGCCGGGCTCCTTATCGATCGTGCCGCCGAGGCTGATAAGGTCGCCTTTGATCACGGCCGTGGACTTTAAGGTGATCCTCGCTCCGACGCCGACGACCGCGTCGCCGACCTCGCCGCTCACGGTGATGGTCCCGCCGAAGGCCAGGACGCTCTTGCGGACCTTGCCTTCGACGATGATGTCGCCGCCGAGGGTCACGACGTTGTCGCGCGTCTCGTCGCGCGAGACGACGTGCCTGTCGCGGAGGCCGACGCTGTCGCCGCTTTGCCGGGCGGCAAGGGCGGACCCGACGTCCAGAATAACGATCGCTATAAGAATCGCGAGGATTTTTTTATTCATCATGGTGTCTCTCCCATAGGAATTTCCGGCGCCAGACGACGCCGGCGCCAATAAGGATCAAGGCCGCGGCGCAGGCGGCCGCGACCTGGGCTTCCGGTCCGATGAACGACGTCATGACTTTCAACCCCTCTAAAATCTGTTGGAAGACCTGGGCCAGAATCTTTCCGGCGAGATAGAGATATTTGAGGCCTTTGGTGACGACGAACGACAGGTTCCGGACGTTATCCCACAGAAACCGGTTGAAGCCGAGAAAGAGCTCGGACAAAGAATGCCCGGTCAGCAACGCCGCAACGACCAGCGTCGCGGCGAACGAAGCGAAGCCGGCCAACGCCGCGACGAGCCAGCCGAAGACGGTCGCCCGCGACGGCGCGGCGCCGAGGCGGCTCATTACCCCCGCGGCGAAATCCTCGGGGACCTCGAACGGCGGGAGTGTCGCGGCCGCTTGGAGAAGCAGGCGCCGTTCTTCGACCGCGCTCCGGCATTGGGAGCAGCGGGCGAGATGCCTCTCGAAGTCGCTTCGTTCGGCCGCGGAGAGATCGCCCTCGAGATAGGCGTAGATCGTGTTCAGGTCGCGGCAGTTCATGCGGGCGCCTCGAGCAATTTTTTAAGCATTTCCTTGGCTTGGAAGACGCGGTTCTTGACCGTGCCCACCGGCAGGTCCTTGATCTCGGCCATTTCCTCGTAACTCAGCTCGTTGACGTGCCTCCAGACGAACAGCTCCCGGAGGGCGGGCGGAATTTTGTCGAGGGCGGCGTCGATTTTCGCCCTCATCTCCTGGAGCTCGTATTTCCGGGCGATGCTCGGGACTCCGTCGGGGACCTGCAGCTTTGGGCAGTCATCGCCTTCGGCCAACGGCTGGTCCAGGGAGACGACCGGGATCTTTTTTTTCCGGAAATAGTCGATAAGAAAGTTCGAGGCGATCTTGTAGAGCCAGGTGCTGAACTTGTACTGGGGGCGATACGAACGCAGCGAAGCGTACACTTTGAGGAAAATCTCCTGGCTGAAGTCGAGGGCCAAGTCGCGTTCCCGGACCATACGGCCGATGTAATTGACAAGAGGCTGTTGATATCGGCGGACGATCATCTCGAACGCTCCCTTGTCTCCCCGGAGCGTGCGGCGAACGAGTTCTTGGTCTTCATACATGGAGGACTCGCTGTCCTCAAGCCTTTATACGGACGGCGGGCCGGAAAGTTTATTTTTTCCGGGGCGCTTCTCCGTCGATGACTTCGCAGTCGGGAGGGACCTTGATATCGAAAGCGTCCTTAGCCAGCCGGATGTTGGTTCTAGCCTTGGAAAAAACGAATTCGGTCTTGTTTCCCGCCCAGTCGAACAGAACCGCCCGTCGGATGAGCCAGCTCTTCTGGTCGACCTCGAGCAGGATGTATTCGTTGTCCTCGTCCTGTTTGGGCGTCAGCTTAATCTGGGCGGCGTTCGGGCCGGCTCCGGGGAACGGGCTGAGCTCGAGGGCGTATTTATCGGCGAGGCGCGCTTTCCCCGAGAGAAGCCCCAGGATGTCATTCTCGGATTGTTCCGATGGGATGCGCTGCCGCCAGAGCTGTTTGTCCTCGGGAAAATAGGACAGGAGCAGGCCTTCCTTGAAGACAAACGTCTTGGGTTCGGGGTCCGCATAGTCCCACCGCATCCGCTCGGGTTTCTGGAAGGCGACACGCCCCTTTTCCCGAAGAGGCGTCGAAACCGCCGACTGATACGACGACTGTTCGAAATCGGCCTGGAAGGATTCGATCGACAGGAGGTTTTTTTCGAGACGGGTGATGATATCCCGCGGGGTGAGCTGGGCCGCCACGCCGGCGGCGAGGGCGGCCAGGACCGCCAAGCTGAACGCGATCCTTGTCATATCCCATGAATTATAGCATATCCCAGATTCTGTTATAATCCCGGGCATGTCGACGGGGTTCGTCGTTTTGGCCGGCGCTTATTTCGCCGTCGTCCTCGGGGCTGGCCTGGCGTTCCGGCGCAGGACGCGGAACATCGAGGATTTCTTTCTGGCGTCGCGGAGCCTTCCGGCCGCGTTGATTTGGCTCTCCCTGACCTCGGCCTGGTTCGGGGCGACCTCGATCCTCGTCACCACGGACGAAGCTCTAAAAACGGGGATGAGCGCGGTCTGGATCGTCGGCGTCCCCGCGGTGGCGACGGTTGTCCTTCTGGCCGTGGCGATGACCGGTCCGTTGCGCCGCCTCGGGGTCATGACCATACCGGACCTCGCCGAGCTCCGCTACGGCCGCGCCGTCCGCCATCTCGTATCAGCGTTGATCATCTGGTACATGGTCCTGCTCGCGGCTTCGCAGATGGTCGCGCTCGGCCGGTTCCTGCAGACGTTTCTCGGATTGTCTTATACATCATGCCTGGCGATCGGAACGGCCGTCGTCCTTATTTATACGACCGCCGGCGGGCTCAGGTCGGTCGTTTTCACCGATGCCGTCCAGTTCGTCCTCCTCGCGGCCGGAGTCTCCGGACTGGCCTTTTTTCTGTCGGGGCGCGCGCCGTGGCCGGAAATCGTCAAGCAGGCCGCCGCGTCGGGAAAACCCGGCTATTTTTCTCCGCTTTATAATATCGGCGAAAACGCGCTTATCGCGATTTCCTTCACTTTGGCCTGGACGATCTCCCCGATCGCCCTGCAGCGGATCCAGGCCGCCCGGAGCGAACGCGCCGCGAAAACCGGCTTGGTCGCCACGGCCGGGACGCTCTTCGCGCTTTATGCGCTGGTCGTCGCGATCGGCATGCTCGCGCTGCCGTTTTTTCCGGACCCGGCCCCGGTCCATCCGCTCGTCTCGGAGCTTATTTTGTCAAAACTGGGCTTTGGTCTCGGCGGCCTCGTGTTCGTCGCCGTCCTGGCCGCCGTCCTTTCGACGATGGATACGGCCGTCAACACGGGCGCCCTGGCCCTGACGCGGGACGTCCTCCAACGGCTTTGGCCTTCGGCCGCGTCGCGATCGATGACGATGTCGCGCTTAGCGACCTGCGTCGTTGCCGCGGCCGGATTTCTAGTCGCGACGAGGTTTCAAAGCATTCTCACGACGATCGGCCTGGCATCCGAAATCATGGCCGAAGGCCTGTTCGTCCCGGGCATGGCCATGATCTTCCTGAAGAAGCGCACCCCGTTGGCCGGGTTGTTAAGCCTGAGCCTGGGCGGCGGATTTTCCATCTTGAGCTTCCTCTGCGCCGCTCATGTTCTGGACCTTCCTCTTCCCGTGTGGCCGCACTCCGTGCCGTTCGGTCTGGGGCTCAGCCTGACGGGTTTTTGTCTCGGCTTTGTCTTGAACGGGCGAAGCCCGCGGAAACCCGGGGTCAGGTCTGCGATCTGACCCCCATGATTTACTCATGCTCTTGATTCGGCTATGATGAGGCCATGGCGTCCCAAAAACGCGTCCGCTGGTGGGTCATCGACCATCTCGGCCGTCCGGTTGTCTGGGTCTGGTCGAAATCAACGCGCCTGACCGTCCTCGGCGCGGACCATTATCGGAAACTGCGCGCCTCGGGCCGGGGCATTATTCATTTAATGTGGCACCGGAAAATCTTCATCGTCCCGTTTTTTTTCCGAAAACGGAACATCATGCCTCTCATCAGCCCGTCGCGGGACGGGGAGATCGCGGCCCGGATCATGGACGGCTGGGGCTATAAGCTCCTCCGGGGGTCGGGCACGCATTCCATGAAGGGCGCTTGGCTCGAGATGATCAAGGAACTCGAGGCCGGAGGCGAAATCCTCATTGTGCCCGACGGCCCGCGCGGCCCGGACAGGAAACTCAAGCTGGGCTGCATCAAGCTGGCGGCCCAGACGGGCGCCGCCCTCCTGCCTTTCTCCTTCTCGACCGACAGGAAAAAGCACCTGAAGAGCTGGGACCGGATGCTGATGTTCTATCCGTTCTCGCGGGTCGTGGCCGCGTTCGGGTCTCCGGTCGATATTCCGCTGGAGCTCGACGCGCACGGGATGGAACTCGAACGGCAACGCGTCGAGAGGATCCTGGTTGACTTCGACCGGACGGTGGACGAATACTTCGAGAGACGTCCCTGAAGACTCCCGCCCTCGGGAATTATTTAACGGCCGGCGGCCTCGTCTGGAAGACCTTGACCGTCTCCTTATCGAACAGGACAACGATCGAATAGACGCCGAGGGCGGTTCCGAAGGGAATGTTGATCAGGCTCAGGAACGAGACGACCAGGACCAGGATGCGGGCCCATTCGAGGCCTTTTAGGAGCCCGAGCCCGCCGATGATCTTGGGAACGCCGAGCAGGGCCAGGAAACTGCTGACGACGAACCCCACGAAACGCAGGATTCCGGGGGCGATCTCTCCCATGTCCGGGATAAGGGAAGCCCCCATCAGGATGAGGAAAATAACGAGCGCGCCGAACAGGCTGAGCGCGCCGAAGACGATCCATAGGATGCCTATGATTTTCACGTGGTCTGGCATGCTCCGCACCTCCCAAAGGGTTCACTCGTAATATACGTGAAATCGGCCCGAAAGTTTACGCGCCTATATCCGATTTGACTTTTATGGGAAAAACGAATAAAAAGAAAAAATCTCGACTCTTGGAGGGACCATGACCACGCGAAAAACGATCATTCTCGGGGCAGCGCTCCTCGTCTTCGGCGCGATCGCCGCTTCGGCCCAGACGGTGGACGAACATCTCAAGAAAGGCGATGAGTATTACGCCCAGCTCAACGACGCGAAAGCGCTCGAGGAATATCTCGCCGCCGCTCAGGCCGACGCCAAGAACTACGAAGCGGCCTGGAAAGCCTGCCGGTCCTTGATCGACGTCGGCGACCTGCTTGATGCCAAGGTCAAAGAGAACGTCGCAAAGCAAAAGCAATACTACAAGGACGCGCAAACGTATGCTCGCCGAGCCGTGGTGCTCAACGCGAACGACACCTGGGGCCATTTTTACCTTTCCGCCGCCCTCGGTAAATACGCGCTGATGCTCGGCAAGAAAGAGCAGATCGCGATGTCCAAAGAGATCAAGACGGCGATCGACAGGGCCATCGAACTCGATGCCGCCAACGACCTGGCCTATCACGCCCTGGGCCGGTGGCAGCGCCGAATGGCCGAGATCGGCGGCGCCCAGCGGCTGTTCGGCAGCATCCTCTTCGGCAGCATTCCGAAAGGCAGTTTCGAAGAGGCCGTGAAAGCTCTGCAGAAAGCCACGGAGCTCAAACCCGAGTACATCAACCATCACATCGAGCTTGCCCGTTCCTTCGTGGCCATGGATAAGTATAAGGAAGCCGTCGTAGAATTCCAGAAATGCCTTGACTTGCCCCCCACGACCGCGAAGGACCCGGAATATAAAAAAGAAGCCGACGCCGAGATGGCCGCGGCCAAAAAAAAGATCAAATAATCAGCTCTCTTCGCCGAAGACCTGGGCTTCGAAGACCTCGATCTCCACGCCTTTTTTCCATTCGTTGTCCGGGAGCCCGGCCTTGAGGCAGCCGTGGCGGAGATACGTTTCGAGGTCCCACCCGTACTCGAGCGGAACTTGGGGGAGGAGAAGGCCTCTCCGCGTGCCCTTGGAGATGATGATCCCGTGTTTTCCGACGACGATGTCATGCGGGTCCCGGACCCGGCGGGGGAGGGTCAGGACCGAAATTTCGATGGTCAGGTCGCGAAGCTCGGACGCTTCGACCGGAGGAAAGCGGTAATCCTGGGTGGCCGCCGCGACGGCCATCTCGGCCACGGTTTCGGCGAGCGGCTTGACGGGCAGAGGGTATCCGATGCAGCCCCGGAGCCGGCCGTGAATGTTCAGGGTGACGAAGGCGCCGCGCTTGCCTCGCAACAGCGTGTCCTCCGTCGCGGCTTTGACGGCCTTACGGTCCGCGAGCTTGGCCGTGATCGCTTCGCGCGCCATCGCGAGAAGCGATTTTTTCTGTCCGTCGTCGAGGAGATCGCTCATAACCTCCCCTCCTTTTCCCGGATAAGCTTGACCGGGGTAAACGAAAAACGGCCGTCGTAGTCGATCAGGAAAGGCTTGAGGCAGA
>JBGOYP010000054.1:0-10324 GCA_041479785.1 Candidatus Aminicenantia bacterium
CGACGGCACGGGATATCCCAAAGGACTGAAGAAAGACCGGATCCCGGTCGAAGCCCGGATATTCGCCCTGGCCGACGCCCTCGACGCGATCACGGCGCCGCGGCCTTACCGGAAGCCCAGCGATTTTGCGGCCGCGAAAAAAGAGATCGTCCGTCACTCCGGGACGCAGTTCGACCCCAAAGCCGTCGAGGCGTTCGCCTCGCTCGACCCTGAAAAATGGGAAAGAATCCGGTTCGAGACAACGTCCTATATCCCGAATATCGAAGAGTTCTCGAGGTTCATCCGGACGATGAAAACGCCGTAGGGCTCACGCTTTCTCCGCGACGACGACACGGGGAATGCCCTGAAGGTCGTCGAAGACGCGGACCTCACGCCATCCCGTCCCCAACAACCCGCGCGTGTCCGCCGATTGTCCGGCGCCGATTTCGAAGGCCAGGAGGCCTCCCTGTTTGAGGAACGGGAGGGCGCCGCGAACGAGCCGACGGATGACTTCGAGGCCGGTGGGGCCGGCGACGAGGGCCCGTTTGGGCTCATGGTCCCGGACCTCGGGTTCGAGCGTCGGCCAGTCCCCGGCCGCAACATACGGCGGATTGGAGACGACGGCGTCGACCGTTCCGGAAGGAACGGTCCCCGCGAGCGGGCGGAAGAGATCGCCATAAACAAACGTCACCGAAGTGAGCCTCAGTCGCTCGGCGTTGAGGCGGGCGGCCTTCAAAGCCGCGCGGCTGATATCGACGGCTATGACTCGGACGTGCGGAAGCTCGCGGGCGAGGGCAAGAGCGATATTTCCGCTGCCCGTCCCGATATCCAAAATCAAACCGTTGTTTCGAGGCGCCCGTTCGAGGGCTTTTTCAACCAGGAGCTCGGTCTCCGGCCTTGGGATGAGGACGTTTTCGCCGACGCGGAACGGCAACGACCAAAATTCCCGTTCGCCGCTGAGATAGGCCAGCGGAACGCGGTCGCGCCGTTTCTCGACGAGACGGAGATACCGGCGTTCGGCGCTCGACAGGACGGGCCGGTCGGGAGATAAAAGAATTTCGTGGCTCGACCATCCCGAGGCCGCCTTCAGAAGCAGCCGGGCTTCGAGTCCCGGATCGGCGCCGGGCAGGTCCGCGAGACGCGCGGCTCCCCGGAGAAGCAGGTCGCGGGTCGAGTTCAAAGTTTTTATTTCGGTTCCAGAAGTCGGGCTTGACGGAGCATGACCAGCTTATCAAGAATCGGATTCAGCTCTCCGTCCAGAATAGCGCTCATATTATGAAAACTCTCGTTCAGTCGATGGTCGGTGATGCGCGACTGGGGAAAATTGTAGGTCCGGATCTTCTCGCTCCGCTCCCCCGTCCCGACCTGGGACCGCCGGTCGCGGGCGATCCGGTCCTGCTGCTCGGATCGGGCGATGTCCATCAGCCGGGAGCGGAGGACCCGTAACGCCTTTTCCTTGTTGCGGTGCTGGGATTTCTCGTCCTGGCAGGACACGACGAGCCCCGAAGGCTTGTGCGTGATCCGGATAGCCGTGTAATTCCGGTTGACGTTTTGACCGCCCGGCCCCGACGACCCGAAGGCCTCGACCTTTAAATCCTTGGGGTCGAGGGTGATATCGATCTCATCGGCTTCGGGAAGGACGGCGACCGTCACCGTGGACGTATGGATCCGGCCGCTCGCCTCGGTCTTGGGGACGCGCTGGACGCGGTGGACGCCGCTTTCGAACCGGAGGAGCGAATAGACGTTCTTGCCCTGGATGCCGGCGATGATCTCCTTGAACCCGCCGATCGGCGAGACGCTCGTGTCCAGGACCTCGAATTTCCAGCCCCGCTGCTCGGCGAAGCGGGCGTACATCCGGAACAGGTCCTGGGCGAACAGCGACGACTCGTCGCCACCCGCCCCGGCCCGGATTTCGAGGAGGACGTTCTTTTCGTCGAGCCGGTCCTTGGGGATGAGCTTGAGCTTGATCGAGGCTTCGAGCTCGGCCTCGCGCGGGAGGAGCCGTTTGAGCTCGGAGTCGGCCATCGCCCTCAGGTCGGAGTCGCTTTTGGGGTCGGCTAGGATGTCTTGGGCATCCTGGATGTCCTTGCGGACGCGCTTGTAGTCCTCGAACATCCGGACGAGCGGTTCGAGCTCGGCCCGCTCCTTGGCGAGCTCTTTGATCTTCTGGGGCTGCGCGCCCAGAGCGGGGTCGGACAGGCTGAGGGTGAGCCGCCGGTATTTTTCCTCGAGGGCCTCGAGTTCCGAGAACATCGCGCCTATTTTTTCGGCTTGGGCTTCGCCATCGGTTTATCGTATTTTTTCCGGAATTTCTCGATCCGTCCGGCGCTGTCTATGAACTTTTGTCGGCCGGTGAAAAAGGGATGGCATTGCGAGCAGATCTCGACGCGGATCTCCTTCTTCGTCGACCGCGTCTTGAACGTGTTGCCGCAGGCGCAGATCACGGTGCATTCGTCATAAGCCGGATGAATGTCTTTCTTCATCACTCGATCTCCTGGTAAACCGGGTTATTATACCAGATTTCAATGGGGAAGCAAACGGGGGCTCGGGGCGGAGGACGAACCTGGAGGGAGTCCCTCCAGGCAAGTCCTCGGTCCCGAGCGCTCCGTAAAACGCACCGCGCGTCAGTCGGTCGATCCGACTTTCCGGTCGAAATCCTCGGGGTCGAGCTCGAAAACGCACGTCCTCAGAGTCTCCTTAACGGCCGCTTTATAAGCCCGGGAGTCGAAATAGTCCTTCAGGTCCTTGGCGAACGGAAACACCTGCTCGGACGCCGACCATTCATACGGGCTGCCGTCGGCCGCGCGCAAGCAGTTGAGATGGACCGCCCAAGCCAGCTGCTTGATCGGCATGTGGCTAAACGTCCTGCGGATGGAGAGGACCTCGCCTTCCTTGCGGGGGTCGAAAAACCGGAAATACCGGGAAAAGAGGACGGCGTTGTGGTAGAACGCGGGAAAGGCCAGGATGGCGTCTTTGCGCGTCACCTTGCCGAGATAGATGAAGATGTCCATGACTTTCCGGCTCATCCCCAAGCCGGGATGCTGCTGTCCGGGGAGCGCGCCGCGCCGTTCTGTGAAATCGGCGGACGGGTTTTGGAGGGTCAGCCACTCAAGAAGCAGGCTCGCGAACGGTCGGCGGGGCGCGTCGGGGACGGAATCCGGACGGGGGGTGAACGGACCCTCGCGGATCTTCAGGTCGACAATGAGGGTCTCCAGCGACTTGTCCTGTTTATGGATGCGGAGCCGCTGGAGCGGATACGCCGAGGAATCGAGGTCGAAAACGAGCGGCCAGAGGCCCCGCTTTTTGGCTTCCTTGAGGAACCCTTTCCGGCCCATGACGGCCAGGACTTCGGTCATGGTAAACTTCCCCAGGAAGAGCGTCGTTCCCCGCCGTTCCCCGAGCCCGGAAAAAATTTCTCCCTCGCCGAGGGCCGGGTCGCTCGACCAGAACGGTTCGGGCTTTTTGTCGTCGGGCTTCATCGCCGTCGGTCTCTCACGCCTCGTTCTCCGCCACGGTCATTGTAAACGAATCGGCGGTAAAAAAAAATCCGTTTCGGAGAATTATTTATAAAACGAGAGCGCGTCGTCGCCGAGCCTCACCCGGCGGACGAGCCCGAAATATTTCGCCTCGAACTTCGTCTTGAAATGGTGCCGCAGGACGATGAGGCCGCCCGGGGCGAGGACGCTGCGTTTCTTCAAGACCTTGAGCGGGTTCCGCTCATCGAGGAGACGGTAGGGCGGGTCGAGGAAGACCAAATGAAAGACGGCTTTCTCATGGCCGAGCCGGATGACGGCGCGATTGAATTCCTCGGCGATGACCCGGGACCGGTCGTCGGCGGCGCATTTCGCGAGGTTATGCCGGAGAACGCTCAGGGCCGGACCGAACTGTTCGATGAAAACGACATGGTCCGCGCCCCGGCTCAAGGCCTCGATGCCGATCGAGCCCGTGCCCGCGAACCCGTCGAGGACGGCCGTGCCGGCCACTTCGTCCCGGAGGATGTTGAACAGCGCGGTCTTGAGCTTGTCCGGCATCGGACGGACGAGCGGGCTCGGGACCTTGCGCAACCGCAGGCCTTTGTAAATCCCGCTGATGACTCGGATCATTGTCGTCGCTAATAGATCACGGAGACGCGCCCCGCGTCCGTCCTCAGCTCCTTGATCCCGAGCGGCAGTTCGTACCAGTCGTTGATGCTGGACGGTTCGCTTTTGCTGAGTTTCGCCGCCAGATAAATCACGAGGTCGAGAAGCGCGACCGGGATCGATTGACCCTCGAGGAACAGCTTCTGAAAATCGAGTTTCGCCCGGCCCTGGTCCGTCGTGACGACCCCTTCAAAATAGAACGTCATTTGGGGCTTCAGGAAGGACGGCAGATTCTGGCCCCGCAGGTCGACCACGACCATGCCCTCGACCCGGTTCCGGTCGAAGAGTTTGAGACGCAGCTCCTTCATGACGTCCGATTTCTCCGCCTCGATGCGATAAGCGATGTAGGCGTTGAATTCGTCTTCGGTGAAATCCATCCGGCGGGGGGACCTCGCCGTTTTCGCCGCGCTTTCGGCCTCGATCGATTCCAACGCGCGGATGATTTTCAACGCGTCGCGGCGCGCCCCGTCGGTCAACTGGACGGGCCGGCCGGGGGCCGGGCCGAGCAGCAATCCGCAGATCATGGCCGCGACGAATTTTGGAGACCTCATCGATACGTCCGTCCGTTCGGGGATAATGCTACCAGATTAAGGACGAGGAGAAAAGGAGGGGAAGAAAGAAAGCTGTTAATTATCGCCCGGGAGTTGTAATCGCCGGATAACGGCGTTAGACTATCCGTTCTGCCGACGATGATGACTCAATTCGAACTCGCAAAAAAAGGCTTGCCTTCGCCCGCCCTTAAAAAAGTCGCGGCGGGCGAACGGATTTCCTTGGAGGACCTTCTCGCTCTCGTGGCCCGGGGCCAGGTCGTGATCCCCTTCAATCGGCGCCATCCCCGGCTGCGGCCCACGGGCATCGGCCGGAGGCTGCGAACCAAGGTCAACGTCAACATCGGAACGTCCGGCGATTATCCCCGCCTCAAGGAAGAATTGAAGAAAGTCGATGTCGCCCTGAAGTATGGGGCCGACACCATTATGGATCTCAGCACCGGCGGCGACCTCATTAAGATCCGGACGAGCATTCTCGCCCGAGCGCCAATCCCGCTTGGGACCGTGCCCATCTATCAGGGGGCGATCGCCGCCATCGAAAAGCGCGGCTCGATCGTGGCGATGACCGCGGACGACCTGTTTGCCGTCATCGAAGAGCAAGCCCGCGAGGGCGTCGATTTCATGACCGTCCACTGCGGCCTCACTCTGAGAGCCATCGACCGCCTGAAAAAACAAGGCCGGGTCGCCGACATCGTATCTCGGGGCGGCGCATTTCACCTCGCCTGGTGCCTTCACCACGAGAAAGAGAACCCCTTGTTCGAATCCTACGACCGCCTCCTCGACATCGCCCGGAAGTTCGACATCACGCTGAGCCTGGGCGACGGACTCCGTCCGGGTTCGATTTTGGACGCGACCGATAAACCCCAGGTCGAGGAACTCTTGACCCTCGGAGAGCTCGTCGAGCGCGCTTGGGCCGCCGGCGTCCAGGTCATGGTCGAAGGCCCGGGCCACGTCCCTCTCGACCAGGTCGAGATGAACGTCAAGCTCCAAAAACGGCTCTGCCGCGAGGCGCCGTTTTACGTCCTCGGGCCTTTGGTCACGGACATCGGCGCCGGATACGACCATCTCGTCGGCGCCATCGGCGGTGCGATCGCCGCCGCCGCCGGCGCGGATTTTCTCTGCTACGTCACCCCGGCCGAGCACCTCGGCCTGCCGACGGCGGAGGACGTCCGGGACGGACTCATCGCGTCCAAGATCGCCGGACACGCCGCGGACATCGTCAAAGGCGTCCCCGGCGCGCTCGCAAGAGACCGCGCGGTCTCCATCGCCCGGAAGAAACTGGACTGGGCGGCCCAGAAGAGGCAGGTCATCGACCCCGATAAATTCGACGACGTCCGAAAACGGCGGAAATCCCGGACTGAAGCCTGCTCGATGTGCGGCGATTTCTGCGCCATGCGGCTTGTGACGGAATTCCTCAACGGCGACAAGGAGCCGGATGCCCGGCGCTGCTAACAGGCTCCTTTTCGGCACGGCCGGCGTCCCGGAGTCCTCTCCCCAGACATCAACCCTCTCGGCCATCCAGCATGTTCACGACCTGGGCCTGGACGCGGTCGAAATCGAGTTCGTCCGCGGCGTCAAGATCGAAAGCGACACCGCTCGGAAAGTCAAAGTCAAGGCTGAGGCCTTGAAGGTCGGACTCAGCGCCCACGCGCCCTACTATGTCAACCTCGCCTCGCCCGAATCCGGCAAGCGGCTCCAAAGCCAGGGCCACCTGCTGCGCTCGGCACGCATGGGGGCGCAGTGCGGGGCCGGGTGCGTCGTCTTTCACGCCGGCTATTATGGGACAGGAACGCCGGAAAAAACCTATGACCTCATCAAAAAAGAGCTCAAGGACGTCATTTCGGTCCTCCGGTCCGAGAGAAATCCCGTAATCCTGCGAATCGAGACCATGGGTAAAAAATCACAGTTCGGTTCGCTCGACGAAGCGTTGACGCTCTGCCAGGAGGTGGAGGGCCTCGCCCCCTGCCTCGACTTTTCTCACCTTCACGCCCGGGAGGGCCGGGCCAACAGCTATCTCGACTTCCACCGCATCCTGAAGAAAGTCGGGAAGCGGCTCGGACCGGCGGCGCTCAAAAGCATCCACATCCACATCTCGGGGATCGAATACGGCGAGAAGGGTGAGATCAAACACTTGAACCTCCCCGAATCGGATTTCCGCTTCGACGAATGGATCGGCGCCCTTCGCGACTTCGACGTCGAAGGCACGGTCATCTGCGAAAGCCCTCAGCGCGAAACCGACGCGTTGATGTTGAAAAAGCTTTATCGCTCCTCCCTTCTTAAACGCTGACCGGCGGGCCGACGGTCCTCCATCCCGAGCGCCCCTTGACAGCCTCCGCCCGCCAGCCTAAACTAAACGGCTAAAGGTCATCCGTCCGCGGCAACCGAAACTGCAGCGCGACTCAGGACTTCCCTTTAGACCCGCTAGATGCGAGCTGTTCGAACGTCTTTGTAAGGAGCCCCCATGATCGAGATCCGCTTTCATGGACGGGGCGGCCAGGGAACGGTGGTCGCTTCCAAGATCCTCGCCGACGCGCTGGCCAAGGAAGGCAACTACGTCCAGGCCTATCCCGAGTTCGGCGTCGAGCGCCGCGGCGCACCCGTATTTTCCTTCATCCGGATCGACGCCAAGCCGATCTACGACAAGAGCCGTATTTACGCGCCCGACCACGTCGTCGTCGTCGACCCGACGCTCGTCGAAGCCAGCGACGTGACCGAGGGACTCAAGGACGGCGGTTGGATCATCATCAACAGCGACAAGCCCCCCGACCACTTCAAGTTTCCAGCGAAATTCCGGGTCGCGACCGTCAACGCGACCGGGATCGCCGTCAAGCACAAGCTCGGCACGCTGGCCGCGCCGATCGTCAACACGGCCGTCGCCGGCGCGATCGTACGTCTTCTCAAACTGACCAAGCTCGAATCGCTCCTGGCCGCGATCAAGGAGGCGATCTCGATCAAGCCCGAGGACAACCAGAAGGCGGCGGCCGAGGCCTACGAGAAGGTCGCGGCGTACATGAAATAAGGAAAATTCCATGCCCAAAAAGAAGGACGCCACAAAGATCGTCTTCGAGTCCGAGAAGGACGTCCCGATGATGCCCATGTCGCTCGGCTCGATGCTGTTCAACAAGACCGGGTCGTGGCGGAACATCCGCCCCGAGATCAAGCTCGAGGAGTGCATCCAGTGCGGGATCTGCTGGAAGTTCTGCCCCGACATGTCGATCGAGATCGAGAACGAGTGGCCGGTCGTGGACTACGACTTCTGCAAAGGCTGCGGCATCTGCGCCGAGGAGTGCCCCACGAAGTGCATCGTCATGGTGGAGGAGCGGAAATGAAGAAAGTCATTATGGGCAATCACGCCCTCTCCTATGGCGCCATGCTCGCCCGGTCGGAGGTCATCGCCGCCTACCCCATCACGCCCCAGACGCAGGTCGTCGAGCTTCTCTCCGAAATGTGCGCCGACGGCACGCTCCACGCCAAGTTCATCAAGGTCGAGTCCGAGCATTCGGCTATGGCCGCGTGCATCGGCGCCTCACTCGCCGGGGCGCGAACTTTCACGGCGACGTCCTCCCAAGGGCTGGCCCTAATGCACGAGATGCTCCACTGGGCCTCGGGCGGCCGGCACCCGGTCGTCATGGGCAACATCAATCGGTCGATGGCCCCAGGCTGGAGCATCTGGACAGACCAGAACGACAGCTTGAGCCAGCGAGACACGGGCTGGATGCAGTTCTATTGCGCCTCCAACCAAGAAGTCCTCGACACGACCATCCAAGCGTTCAAGGTGTCCGAGGCGCTCTACATCCCGAGCATGGTCATTCTCGATGCGTTTGCCCTGTCGCACACCTACGAGGTCGTGGACGTGCCCGACCAAGCCGTGGTCGACCGCTTCCTGCCCAGGTTCAAGCCTTACGCGCGCGTCACGCCCGACGAGCCGCACGCCTTCAACGGCCTGACCGGGCCGGAAAACTACTTCGAGCTGCGCTACAAGCTCCAAAAGGACATGGAGCGGGGGCCGGCCCTCATCGAGGAGACGGGCCTCGAGTTCGAGCGGCTGTTCGGCCGCCGCCTCCGGCTGGTGGACGACTACCTCTGCGACGACGCGGAGATCATCCTCGTGACCTCGGGAACGGCGGGCTACACGGCCCGCGTCGCCGTGGACCAGATGCGAAAGGCCGGCCTCAAGGTCGGAAACCTTCGAATGCGCGTTTTTCGGCCGTTCCCCTTTGACGCCTGCCGCCGGATCCTGCCGAAGGCGAAGAAGATCGCCGTCGTCGACCGGAACATCTCCTACGGCCATCACGGGATGTTCGCCCAAGAGGTTAAGTCGGCGCTGTATCAGCACGCCGGCCACCCTCCTGTCTTCAGCTTCATCGCGGGGCTCGGTGGCCGCGATATCACGCCGGGCACATTCCGGGAGGTCGTCGACTACACAAAGGCCCACGAGACGCCCGAGGACAACATCCTCTGGATCGGAGTGAAGAAATGAAGAAACCGAAAAAGATGACCATGACCCTCCCGGCGGAGGAGTATGTCGGCTCCGGGAACCTGGCCTGCCAGGGCTGCGGCGCCAACCTCGCCCTCCGCTATGTCCTCAAGGCGCTCGGCCTGCGGACGATCCTCTGCATCCCGGCCTGCTGCTGGGCCGTCATCGACGGAGCGTTTCCTCACTCCTGCGTGAGCGTGCCGATCTTTCATTGCGCGTTCGAGACGGCGGCGTCTTCGGCGACGGGCGTTAAAGCCGGGCTGGAGATGATCGGCGACCACGAGACGACCGTCGTCGCCTGGGCCGGCGACGGCGGGACGTTCGACATCGGCCTCCAAGCCCTGAGCGGCGCGGCCGAGCGCAACGACAACATCATCTACGTCTGCTATGACAACGAAGCCTATATGAACACGGGCATTCAGCGGAGCAGCGCGACGCCCTATGGGGCCTGGACGACGACGACACCGGTCAAGTTCTTCAAAGACCAGCCGAAAAAGGACATCGATGCCATCATGGCCGCCCATTCGATCCCGTATCAAGCCACCGCCTCGATCGCCTTTCCTGAGGACCTCATTAAGAAGATGAAGAAGGCCAGGGACATCAAGGGCACCCGCTTCTTCCACATCTACGCTCCCTGCCCGACGGGCTGGAAGAGCCGGCCCGAAGACGCGGTCAAGCTCGCCCGGATGGTCGTTCAAAACGGCATTTTCCCGCTCTACGAGGTCGAGCACGGCGAAAAATACACCCTCAATATCAAGGTCAAGGACAAGAAGCCGATCGACGATTACTTCAAGCTCCAGGGGAGGTTCCGGCACCTCAAGCCCGAGCATCTCCAGGCGATCCAGGCCGAGGTGGACCGCCAATGGGCGCGGCTCCTCAAGAAGTGCGAGCAGAGCTGATTAACTCAATCCGATAGCAAATTGAGGGAATCGCGATAACGCCCGAACGCCGAGCGGCCGCCGTGATCCTCACGTGAGCTTGAACCCTTTTTCCCGGGACAAGGTTTAGACAGGCTTGACAGTCATCATCTTCGGACGATAATTTCTTGGGCAATAAGCATTCTGCGGTTAGAGGCTTAAAGGCGAGGGGGGCTTGCATTCTCACAAAAAGAAATTTCCTCTTATCCTCCGAAGAAATAAAAGCGATGAAATATCAAGTTCTGTTAATTGGAATTTATTTTC
>JBGOYP010000055.1:0-10302 GCA_041479785.1 Candidatus Aminicenantia bacterium
ATTAAAGACATGGCCTGGCTGTGGGGATCCTACGGAGTACAGGACATCTATACGATGTCGATTTTGAATACTCCGATCAAACCCCTCCTGAAGAACTATAACTTCAAACTGAACCTCCAGGTCATCCCGCAGAACCGGTTCGAAGCGTTCATGGTCTCCGGTGAAAAGGAATTCATCGGCCGGTCCGCGTCGGCCTCCAACCCGCAGGGCCTGCATCAAAGAGGCGGTTTCCACTTCGGCTCGCCGATCCTCAAGATCCAGGACGAGCAGATGATTGGGGACAACCTCCTGATATCGGCGAAGTTCGGGTACATGAACGCCGCGTTCCAGATGGTCTCGATGATGGACGAGGACATGGTCAAGTGGGCATCCTATGACGAGGCGAAGAAGCTCAACACCAATTCCACGGCGTACTACATTACGACGCGGCCGATGTACAACCTCAACGGCTACGTCAACTACTTCAACGACAGCCTGTTCGGCGTCCACCATGACATCAAGCTCGGCGTCGAATATTCGACACGCCGCGTGACCTCGGACTCCAGCTATTCGGGGAACACACAATTACGCTTCGACTATACCGCCCCGACCCTGGCGACTACGCCGGGCGGAGCCCGTGAGGTTATCCCCGGGATTCAGAAAATCAACATCTGGATGCAGTCCAACCTGGACTGGAACGTCGACCAGATCGCCGGCTTCTTCAGCGACACGGTCACGGCCGGACGGCTGAACGTTGTCTTCGGCCTCCGCTACGACCGCCAGACCCCCTCCGTCAATACGAGCAATTACTCGTGGATCCAACCGAATAGCCCGGTCTGGCAGGACAATTTCGATTCCTCGCTCACATCGAAACTGCACACGCTCTTCCCGGACCTTATCTCTCCTAACATTAAGCCCGACTATCACTGGAATGTTTTGTCGCCGCGCATCGGCGTGACCTATGACCTCTTCGGCACGGGCAAGACGCTGTTTAAAGCGAACTTCGCCATGTACGGGGACTTCATGGGTACCAGCATGGCCGGATATTTCGTGCCCGCGGGTTACCCGCTTTGGTCAGGCCAGAACGGTTACCTCGGTTTCTGGTGGAAGGACAGCGGCGACAAAAAGGTCCAGGCGAACGAGCTCTTCTGGCAGTACGGCGATTATTACCCCGTCCGGGCCTTCGACGATGCCGGCAACTTTGTCGGCGATTTTGACAATGCCTACGGCATCATGTGGTACGGCGAGCGGACGGGAAATCCTACGGCGCTGCAGTACCTGGTGAACCCGGACGCCGGTTCGACCCGGACGACGGAATTCCTGGCGACGGTCGAGCACGAGCTTCTCCCGGACTTTTCTCTTGGGCTCGACTTCACGCTCAGGAAGTATGACCATCAGACAATCGACCTTACTTATCTCCCCGGTCCGGACGCGAACAACCCGTTCGTCGGCGGCCGTGACATCACCCGAAACGACTATGTGGTCGCCGGAAAAATTCCGAACAGCATTGCCGGCGTCGACCTGGGCGAGGCCGCGGGCAAGCCGTGGTATGTTTACAATGCCAACATTGAGTATTCTCCCTACGCTCACCACACGACCTACAGCGGCTATTACACATTCTGGGGCCTGGATTTCCGTTTCTCCAAGCGGTTGTCCAACAAATGGATGGTCGACGGCTCCTTCTCCTACATGGACCAGAAAGTACACTACGGCAGCGAATTCGCCGACCAGACCAACCTTTGGGCCCTGGACAGCCAGGTTTATGCGCCGAACATGGGCGGCGCCAGCGGCAAGATCGGCCAGTACGTCTTCTCCCACTGGATGTTCAAGATCGAAGGCCTGTACCAGCTCCCCTACGGCTTCGACGTGTCCTTCACCTTCAACGCGCGGCAGGGCCACATCATTCCCCACTACATGACGATCTCGGACGCCAACCTCCCCAACCCCATTTCCCAAAGCAACACGATATGGCTCTCGACATTCGGCAAGGACCTCCTGCCGACCTTCTACCAGCTCAACATGCGGTTCGAGAAGATGGTCAAGATCGCGGACACGGGCCGGATCTACCTCATGGTCGACTGCTTCAACGTCTTCAACAGCGCCATCATCAACCGGCGTGAAGACCGGTATGAGGGCGACTACTACGTGGACGCCCTGTCCTTCGACCCCAACGCGCTCAAGTACCTGGCGAACGAAGTCCTGAACCCGAGAGTTTTCCGGTTCGGCGTTCGCTTCCAGATCTGACGCTCGAACAGCACAGCAGACGCTCAAAGCCCCTCCCCCCGGCGGGGGGAGGGGCTTTTTTTTCTCCCGGCGTGGTAAAATGATGGCCTTGGAAGGAACGTCCTGATGAAGAGATTGCGAGGCTTGATCCTCTTTATCCTTGCCGCGGCGATGGCCCCGCCGGCGTCGTTATTGAGCGCCGCCCCCGCGCGGACGAACCTCCTCCTAATCACGATCGACACCCTGCGGCCCGACCGGCTGGGCTGCTATGGCTCGAAATACCTCCAGACGCCGACGATCGACCGATGGGCCAAGTCCGGCGTCGTATTTTCCCGCGCCTTCGCCCATACGCCGACGACCCTTCCGTCCCATACCAATATCCTGCTCGGAACGACGCCCTTGTATCACGGCGTCCACGACAACGGATTTTTCAAGGTCCCGGAGGATCCCGCGACCCTGGCGACGGTCTTGAGAGTGAGCGGGTATGCGACCGGCGCGTTCGTCGGCGCGTTTCCCCTGGATTCGCGCTTCGGCCTCAACCGGGGGTTCGACGTCTACGACGACAACTACGGGACCGGCGCGGCATTCGAATATAAATTCGTCGAACGAAAGGCCGAGTCCGTCGTCGACGCGGCCCTGGCCTGGCTCAAGGGCCAGCCCGGACCGTGGTTCCTCTGGGTCCACTGTTTCGACCCGCACCAGCCCTACGAGCCGCCCGAGCCGTACCTCACACGTTTCAAGGACGATTTGTACAGCGGCGAGGTCGCCTATGTGGATTCGGCCCTGGCGAAGCTTGCCGGATATCTCGACGAGTCCGGACTTGCCAAGAATACGGCCCTCGTCCTCACCGGAGACCACGGCCAGTCCCTCGGCGAGCACGGCGAGACGACCCATGGCTACTTCGCTTACAATTCCACGCTCTGGGTGCCGCTGGTCATCTCGGCGCCCGGACTCGGGCCGGCCCGCGTGGACCAGGACGCCGGGCACATCGATATTTTCCCGACCGTCTGCGACCTGCTCGGCGTTCCCAAGCCCGCCGTACTGCAGGGCGTTTCCCTGCTGCCGGCGGCCCAGGGAAAACGGCTGGCGCCGCGGCCGATTTACTTTGAATCGCTCTATCCGTATTACCGGCGGGGCTGGGCGCCGCTCCGGGGGTTCATCGACGGCGACCAAAAATTCGTCGACTCTCCCATCCCCGAGGCGTATGACCTCAAGGCCGATTTCGGCGAGGCGAAGAACCTCGCCGGAAAAGACCTTAGCCTCGAACGGGCAACCCTGGCCCGGCTGATGAACGACGAGGCGGGACCGGCCGGCCGGTCGAGGCCTCGTTTGGATGCCGCCACCGAGAGGAAACTTCAGAGCCTGGGGTATGTCGGCGGGTTTCAACCCCCGACTAAAACCCGGTTCGAGCCGGCCGACGATTTGAAAACGCTTTTGCCGTTCAACCGAATGTTCGAGGATGCCGTGGACCTCAACTCCCGGGGCGAAACGAATAAGAGCATCGCCCTCCTTCGCCGGCTCATCCTCGAGCGCGCGGATTTCGACAACCCGTATCTGTATCTCGTCACGGTCCTTCAGACGCAGCGCCGGTTCGACGAAGCGGTCGCCGTGCTGAAAAAAGGATACGACGACAACCCGCGCAACTACAAGATCGCGATCGAATACGGTATTTCCCTCGCCGACGTGGGACGGAACGATGAGGCCCTCGTCGTTCTCAACAAAGCGTCGGGCCTGATCGATTGGGACCCGGAGCTCTGGAATTATCTCGGGGTCGCCTATTTCAACAAAGGCGACCTGGAAAAAGCGCTCGCGTCTTATAACCGGGCGCTGTCTCTTGACCCGAAATACGCCATCGTTCTCACCAACCTGGGCGTCGTTCACGTCAACATGGCGACGAAAAACAAGGACGCCGCCGCACTCCGACGGGCGGTCGATTTTTTCAAAAAGGCCATCGAGTCCGACCCCAACTATGCCTCGGCCTACAACGGGCTCGGGTCGGCTTATCGGATGGCCGAAAATCTGGACGCGGCCATATTTTGCTGGAGCAAAGCCGTCGAGTTGGACCCGGGGCATCGGTTCGCCCTCTTTAACTTGGGCACCTCGCTCCTGGACAAAGGCGATAAAGCCCAGGCGCTTCGTTATCTGACGAAATACAAACAGCTTTATTACAATTCGTTATCGCCGAAAGACAAAGAGTCGCTCGACGCCGCCATCGAGAAGTGCCGATGACGAGACCGACGTTATTCCTCCTCTCGGGGGTCCTCCTGGTTTTAGGCTGGACGGCCTGTTCGTTGGGGCCGAATACCAGCGCCCTCGAGCCCGAGAGCCGGGATTTCTACGCCAAGGCCCGGCTGGTGATGGCCGAGGCCGAGAAGGAGATCTTCCTTCACCTCCCGGACGCCGCGTCGCGCCGGGACTTCGTCGCCGATTTCTGGGCCAAGCGGGACCCCGACCTTTCGACCGAGGCCAACGAGTTCCGGGACGAGTTCGAGCGGCGGGTCGAGCACGCCAACCTGCGCTTTAACGAGGGGCGGAAAGGCATGGACACCGACCGCGGCCGCATCTATATCTATCTCGGCCCGCCCGACAAGACCGAGGAGTTTCCGTTCAGCACAAGCACGGAAATCCGCGGGCCGATCCTGTGGTGGATTTATTATTGGTTTGGGCTCGGGATTTCGTTTGCGGACGTCCGGAACACGGGCGTTTACAAGATCTACGAAATCGAGGGCAACCTTTTAGACGCCATCGAGCGGTCGAAGCTCGGGGCCGTCAACCAGAGCTGGGGGACGGGCGGTCCCTATCTCGACTTCGACGTGACATACGACCGGTCCAAAAAGGCCCTCGTGGCCGCGATCCCGGTCAAGACCGAAACTATCGTGGACGACAACGGACGCTGGAAGGCCAACTTCGCGTTCACTTTTTATATTTATAAAAATAAGGCCCCCAGGGAAAAGGTCGTGGAAGAGCGGTCTTACGAAACTCCGGTGTCCGCTCTGGACCGCGAGCGCAAGGTCGTTTTTGAATTTCCCTATGACCTTCCGCCGGGCAAGACTTATCTCGACGTCATCCTGACCGGTCCTAAAACCTTGGGCCAGGCCAGGAAAATATTTACGCTCAAAAATTGAACGAAATGAGGGCGGGAAGAGTTTAAGAATGATGACCGGTTCGAGGAAAGGTTCAACGCTATGATCAAACGCATCGTTGCGGCTGCCGCCGTCTTTGGGTTTTTATTCAGCGTCTCGGGTTTGAGCGCGGCCCAGCAGGCCAAAACCCCAACGAAGGCCCCGGCCGTCCAGACGAAAGTCAAGAAGGTCGAGGAAAAGGACCTAAGCCCGAAACACAGGGAGTTTCTGCAGCTCACTACGTACATCATTACTCCGAGCGAAAAAGATGTTTTTTTTATGCTGACCAACGAACGCGACCGGGACATCTTCATCGACAGCTTCTGGAAGCTGCGCGACCCCACTCCGGGAACGCCCGAGAACGAATACCGCGAGGAAATCGTCCGGCGGTTCAACTACGCCAATAAAAGATTCACGGCCGGCCGGCCCGGCTGGATGACCGACCGAGGCCGGTACTATATCACCCTGGGCGAGCCGGCCAGCTACGACCGGTTCCCCGGGACGATGGGCATCGTCCCGTGCGAAGTCTGGTATTACTACACGGACGGGACGAAAGGCCTGCCGACGCATTTCGGATTGGTCTTTTTTGCCAAGGGCGGTTCCGGCGATTACAGGCTTTACGACCCCTTCGTCGATGGACCCAAGGCGCTCATGCTGAGCATGGCCAGCTTCCAGAACATCGCCGCGGACGATTGGGAAGGGCTGTACGAAAAGATCCGGGAACTGGCCCCGAGCTTGGCCGATATGTCGATCTCTATGATCCCGGGGGAATACGGTTACGGCTACATGCCTTCGGCCCGGAGCACGACCTTGATCGCCAGCATCCAGGAGGCCCCCAAGGCGAACATCAAACCCACGTACGCCCTTCATTTTCTGGATTACAAAGGTATGGTCAGCACGGAATACATGTCGAACTATATCGAAAGCGAGGCGATGACGGCCGTTTTCCAGGACCCCCAGGTCAAAATCCCGTTCCTTCATTTTTCGATCAAACCGTCCAGCATTTCCGTGGATTATTACGAGCCGAAGAAACAATTTTATTGCGCTTATTCGGTGAGCGTGAGTCTCCGTCCGTCCGGCTCGACAACGGAAGACCTCGTCTTCCAGTATACGAAGGACTTTCCCTACTATTTTGCGGAGGACGAGGTGGAGAAGGTCCGGGCCAACGGCATATCCATCGAGGACGCCTTCCCTGTGGCCGAGGGAAAATACAAGCTGATTATTCTCCTCCAGAATTCCGTGGCCAAGGAATTCAGCGTTTTCGAGAAAGAGGTCGAGATTTCGGGGCCCGACGCGCGTCCCCGGGTCGTCGGGCCGTTCGTCGGATACCGGCTCCAGGACTATCCCGTCAATGTCCTCATCCCGTTCAAGGTCCTGGATAAGAAGCTTGCCGTCGACCCCAAGGCCACGTTCGCCCAGTCCGACCTCATCGCGCTGGCCTTCAACATCCAGAACGCGACCGAGACGCTCTGGCGCGAGGGAAAGATCGTCGGCGTTATCCGCGTCTCCAGCGACAAGCCCGAGACCAAGAAGACGTTCGAGATCGTCCTCCATGACTCGCCCTTCAACCCGGTCATGATCTTCAATCAGACGATGGCCGCCCGGGAACTTGGGCCCGCCTACTACGAGGCCGAAGTGTCGCTTCTCGACGGGCAGGGCCGGGCCGTTCACTCCGGGCGGACCCAGTTCGTGGTCACGTCCCAGGAAGCCATCGGACATCCGATCGCCCGGGCCAAGGGATTCCCGCTGGACAACAAGTTCCTCTATTACGGCATGCTGGCGTCCCAGTATGCCAAGATCCGGAATGACGCCAAGGCCGAGCAATATTACGAACAGGCCCTCGCGCTCAAACCCGATTATATCGAGGGGGCTTCGGATTATGCCCAATTCCTGGTCAGAGTCGGGAAGTTCGACCGGGCCCTGGACATCGCGGAGCGCCTTAAAACCAGCCCCAAGCTCAGGTTCGATTATTTCCTGGTCCGCGGCCTGGCGCTCATGGGACAGGAAAAATTCCAGGACGCGGTCGCCAACCTGTTGGACGGGAACAAGATCTACAACAGCGACACGCGGGTCCTCAATGCCCTCGGTTATTGCTTTTACAAGCTGGGACAGAAAACGGACGCCCTCGACGTTTTAAAAGCCTCGCTTCGCTTGAATCCCGACCAGCCCGGGACCAAGGACCTCATCGCCCGCGTCGAGAAAGAATTGAAATAAACCGGATGCGGCTTCCGCGCTCGGGTTAATCGCAGGAGGGCGCGGGTTTGCCCCGCAACGCGCTGAACAGGATGGCGTAGGCGCAGCCGACGCCCGGCCTGACCTTAACGGCGTCGAACGGACAGTTCCGCAAGCAGGCGCCGCACTCGATGCAGAGGTCGCGGTCGGTCATTCGGGCTTTTCCGTCTCCGTCCATAACGAACACGCCGTGAGGGCAGACCTCGGCGCACATCTCGCAGCCCCGGCATTTCCCGGAATCGTACTCGAGCGTCGTAACGTTTTTGAGATAGCGCATCGGCATATCGATCCTCCCTAGACGCGGACCAAGGACGCCGTGACAAGCGCCGCGAAGCCAAGGATGGCTGAAACGATCATGAGCGGGACGGCTGTTTTCATCTCTTTAACGACCCCCGAGAGCGAGGTGATCGTGGACGTCCCCGTGAAGTTCATGGCCATGAACGCGGACACGGCGGGAAGGATCAGGATATAAGAGAGCGCCGCCATCCAACTCGCTACGGTCGAAGCGGGCAAATGACGAACGGCGCAGACGACCGTGGCCCAAAGGAGACCGAGGAGCCAGCCTTTGAAGGCGAAGGCGCGGCCGGGAATCCAGGGGAGGAGCGCCGGAACGGCGATCGTTCCGATGAGAACGGCGACCACAATGGCCGGGGCATCCACGACCGTGGTTCCCAACACGAGCCGCCCCACCAGCCAAACGGCGATCACGGCCAGAAATATCCAGTGTCTCGCGACGCCCGTGATTTCGTTCGGTGTCAGGACGATGCGGTCGCGAAAGCGGAAGCGAACCGTCCTCATCCCGGGAGCCGCCGTCATCCCCGCGTCCAGAAACGCCGGCAGGTCGGAGGCCCGCACAGGGCCGTAAACGACGCGAAACCGGGCCCGTTTCGCGACGTCATGGGCGGCGACGCCGGGAGCGCCGAGCTGGGGAAGGATGAGCGTCCGATGGGAGATAACGCGAGCCAGGCCCGTTTCCTCGATCCGGCGGACGAGCTCGTCCGTCCCGAACGTCCCTTTGCCCGCCGCGCACCAGACGTTGATGCCTCGCGTATCGAGGACGAGAATCCAGCCGTCGCGGCCGCTGAGCTCGGCGCGAAGCCGGTCGAAGCTCATTTTATAGTTGGCCGTAACGAAGACCGGAGACCAGGGGTCCGGTCTTCCAAAGGCATAAAGCCCGGGAGGGACGGCATAGCGCATCCGGCCGACGCCCCAGCGCGCTTTCCATGTTCCGAGCCGATCGGCGCGCGTGAGCCGGGTCGAAACGATGGGGAGATCCCCGACGGGGGTCGCGGTTTTTCCGACGATCCACGGATAATTTTCCGGCGAGCGCGCAGCGACGTCCGCGGCTATGCCGCCGGCGCCGTTTTCGCTGTCCGAAGCCGGAGCCCCGCAGCACGCGTCGTCGCATCCGCAGGACGCCGCGGACGGGTCTTTGAGGAACCGGTCGAACATCGCGCTCACGGTTTCCTCGCCCGGCCGCAGCAGCCGGTCTTGGCGTTGTGGCTTCGGACGGCGTCCGCAAAAGCCCCGATGCTTTCGAGTATCGAGGACCTTCGTTCAGGAGGCCAAAGGTCCATGATGCGGCCGAAATAATCATTGTAGCGGCGGTCGATGGCGTCGTAAACTTTTCGCCCGGCCTTGGCGAGGGAGAGCACGATGGAACGGCGGTCCTTTTCGTTAGACTGCCGGTCGACCAACCCGAGGAGGACGAGACCCTGGACCGTCCGGCTAAGCGTGCTCGTATCGAGCCCGAGATGGGAGGCCAGGTCGTTAAGCGAGATCGGCCCCCGCTCTCCGACTTCCAGAAGAGTGTGGCACTGGGCCGTCGTCAAACCGCAGCAGTCCTCTTGGTTTTCGAATACGTTTCCGGATTCGCGGTCGAGGATTCGAAGTTTTTCCCGCAGCTTCTTGATCTTTTGTGTGTCCATCTTAGTCTCGGAAGGCTTATTCCTAAATAATTGTATATAGCAACTATTGTCATGTCAAGCTATTTTTTCTTTAAAGCGCAGACTCTCTATTGAATTCGGTCGGGTGGGTCTGCTTTCGCTTGACATCGATTCTTGCGCGGGAATAAGATTCTGCTCTTGTTAGGACCGACATCGATTTCTTATAAGGAGATCCATCCGTGAGAAAAAAACAGCTTAGTCTCCTGGCCCTCGTCGCGGTGGTCGTGGCGCTCCTGGCCACGCTTCCCTTACTGGCCACGAACGAGGTCATCAACTACGAGGACATCGCCAAGATCAAAGCCGAAGGCCTGCAACGCTCGCAAGCCATGGACCTGGCGAGCTGGCTCTCGGACGTCTATGCCCCGCGCCTCACCGGTTCGCCCATGATTTCGAAGGCGGCCGATTGGGTGATCGGCAAGATGAAGGACTGGGGCCTGGCGAATGCCACGGTCGAGGCTTGGCCGAACCGCAACGGCTTTGACCGCGGCTGGACGAACGACAAGTTCTACATGGCCGCCGTTTCGCCCGACGCGTTCCCGATCCCGGGAACGCCGACGGCCTGGACGCCTGGCACGAACGGGCTTGTCCGGGGCGAGGCCGTGCTCGTGACGGCGACGACGCCGGAGGAGCTGGCCGCGTTCAAAGGAAAACTGAAGGGGAAATGGATCCTGACGATGGCGGCCCCGGATGTTCCCGCCTACTGGACGGCTATTTCGAAACGCTTTACGGCCGATGACCTGGCCCTGATGGAACGCCAGCCGGCGCCGGGTCTCGAGTTTGGGATTACGCCGCCCGGGCAG
>JBGOYP010000056.1:0-10175 GCA_041479785.1 Candidatus Aminicenantia bacterium
AGATGCTCGCCTTGATTAGAATCTTTATAGGGGGGATCGGGATATGCCGCCCGTCACCACGCGGATTTTCCCCAGCGCGGAAAATCCGCTCGACCTCGCTCTCGAGCTCTCGGAAAAACTCCGTTTTTCCGAACCATGCCCGCTCTCGCTCTCGGACGGGTTCCGAGCGGCATATCCCGACCCCCCGACAGGATCCCGGGACCCGATGGGATGCGCGAAACTTTTTGCCGGTCAGGCGCCGCCGGTCCGGCGGTTCGCCTTGCAGAACGTCATCATGGCGGCGATGACCGACTGTGACGCCTCGGCCGAACCGTCCTGCCGGGCAAACGCCTCGACGAACTCCATGAGGTCCGCCGCGGGTTGCCGCTTCCCGTAATCATGCAGCACGTTGACGATCGCCGCGTCCAGGCCGTACCGCCGCGCCTTAGCGAGATAAGCCCGGCACACGCCCGTCCGCCGGCCGGGAAGGTCGCGGACGGCGTTGGTGATGCCGAGCGACAGATGGACGCCCTTCAGACCCGGGTCGTTCTTGATACGGCGAACCGTTTCGAACGTCCGGTACGTGTACCCCGGCGTATCGGCCGTCATGGGCATATCGATGGCCAGCGGGAACACGGTCGAGTCGAAAAAGATGTCCGCGGGCTTGAACCCATGCTTCCCCACGGCCGCGGCGAAGATCTCCTTGGCCAAGGCATGCAGCTCGTCGACGCTGTAGTAGGAGCCTTCCGACCCCGTGGATTTGGCGTCCACGAGCAGGCCGATGAATTTGAACGGATAGCGCTGGCGGAGCGGAAGGAGCTCGTCCATCGTATATGTCTTGAGGGAGTTCAGGAGCGGAACGGCGACGGCCGCGGCGGCCTCCTCGTACCAGGCTTCGAGCCCGGCCCGGAGCACGGCGGACGAGCCGCTGTCCACGCTCACCGGGACGCCCTCGCCGTATCGGCGGATGAGCCGGACGTAGTCGCGCATCAATGTCTTCCGGAACTCGAGGTCACTGTCGCCGAACGCGTCGACGTTGACGTCGAGATAATCCGCGCCGTGCCGAACCTGGGCTTTGACCTGGGCGAGGACATAATCGAGGGCGCCGCTCGGTCGCTCGAGAGCGCCAGGCCCCCGGCCGATCAGCTCCTTCATGGCCGAGGCCATTTTGGGGATGCTGGCGTGAATATTCTCACCGATCTGGATAAGAGGGAATGGAGCGGCGTGGTCCTTGGCGAAGAGATAGTTCAGGATCGAGGAGGTTCCCTCGAGGTCCGGCCGGCGGCTCGCGTTGACGGTCCGGGCGAGCCGCTCCAGGCCGGACGGCCCTTCGCTCGCGGCCGCTTCGTAGATGAGGTCGCCGACGCAGCGGCGGGTGAGATCGTGTCCGCATCGCCCTTCGGAATTCGCGTCGCCGCAGGGCGGGTTGGGCAGGCCTTTGGCGCATTCACCGATCGTGCACCGGCCGAAGTTTTCGGGAAGATAGCAGTCGCCGCATTCTTCGCATTCATAGAGGACGGTTTTCAGCGCTTTTTCGCCGGCAAAGAATATTTTATAGAAGCCGCCGTTCGCACGGCGAAGCGATGGGCTCGCGCCTAAAACACCTTTGAGCGTCGGATTCAACCCGCGGCCCGGTGTCAGAAGCGTCCGGTGGGCGAAATCGAAAAACCGCTTGTGCCCATCCGGTTTCGGATACGCCGGCTCCCGGCTCCGGCCGTCTTCATCGTAAAGATAAAATCCGGCTGTTCCGTCGGGCTGACGTTTTACGCCGAAGTCCAGGTTGTCGCGGAACCGCCGCCAATCGCGGCCGATCTCCGCGGCGCGCCGGACGACCCTGACAAGCGTCGCGAAGTCGAACAACCCGCCCAGGTCGACCCCGGCCGCGCCGAGGTCCCGGTACATCGCGGTTTGCTCGGCGGCCCGCTCGATGTGCGCGTCCAGCGATTCCTTGGACACTTTGTCGAAAAGCTCGTTCGTCACGACGCAGCCGTGAAGCTTGCCTTCGTGCATCAGGCGCGGCGCGGGCGTCGCCGTGCTCAGAAGGTAGACGTTGCCGAAGACGGGGACGTCCAAGCCTTCGTCCCTGAGATACCGGAACAGCTCCTCGCTCTTGCGGGAATCCCAGCCCATCTGCGTGACCAGCGCCCGGGCCCCGGCGCGGAGTTTTTTCAGCATTTTGATGTATTGTTGCCGCTGTCCGGTTTCAGTGTATTTGAACGGCGAGACGGCCGTCAGGATGAAAAACCCGGGCGCGAGGTCGAACGCGCCGGGCTTGGCGCGCTGAAGAGAATCGAAGTTCATGTCTTCGATAATCTCGACCAGGCCCAGGGCGTCCACGTCGAAGACGCCCTTCCCGGACGCGGGCTTGTCCCCGGTCAGGGCCAGGACGGATTCGAGGCCGAGCTTCTGCAGGCCGAGCAGGACCGTTTGAATCGCCTCCCGGTTATGGTCCTTGGCGGTGACGTGAGCGATCACGTCGAGGTCGGCCCAGAGCTTTTTGCGGTCGATGAGCGCATAAATATCGGCGGGGCTGAGCGACGCGACGCCGTTGGGGCTTTGGGGCAGGGTGATTCCGGCGAGGCGCATGCCGCCGGGCAGTTCGGCCGCGCCCCGAGCATAGTCCTCGAGGAATCTTTCGATATTGCCGGTATCGCGGCCGGCGGCGGGGAGGAGTTCGGCCAAAATTAGAAAAGGCCGGCGGTCGTGCGGCTCGTCCAGCCGGGTCTTGAGATTCTTCTTCACGAATTCGGACATCTTTCGTTGGGCGTCCCCGGACTCTGCTGCGGGATAACAGTTCCCCCGAAATTCTTTTTATAGCGGTTTTCGTCTCCGAATTCAACAGATATTTATCGTTGGCCGAGGTGACGCGCCGGCCCCTCTTGACCTTTGTGCTATAATATTATTCGGACGACATGGTAAGAATTCAGAGCGATGGACGATTCAAGCGATATAGAGCCAAACAGTCCCGCTGACACGCGGGACGTCATCATCCGCGACGACCGGACCGATTTTCCCTCCCTCCTCGACGCCGTGAAAGACCGCGCCGCGGCCGGCGCGCGGGTCAGGCTCGTGGATACGGGCAAGTTCGGGCTGTCCCAGCTCGAATGGCTGGGTGAAGCCGGGGCCGATATTTTCACCTCCGACCTCGCCTTGCGGGAATCCGAAGATTTCATTCTCATGGCCAAGGCCGCGAAGAAGAGCGGTCGGCATGTCGCGTATCTCCAGAACGGTCCGTTCGACGGCGGCGGCCAACCGAAAGCGGTCTCCTTCTTCGCGCTCGTCGAAATGGCGCAGTCCGGAATCCACGTCTACGTCTCCGACGGGCGTTTCGCGCGCGATAGCGACGCGCTCGAAAAGCTGGCCTTCGCCTGCCGCAAAGGCGGCGCGCGGTTCGTTTTTTATCGTCACGGGGCTCTCGAACTCGGGCTCGAGAATCTCCTCCGGCAAGGAGCGTGGGTCCATCTTCCGGCGGCGGTTGTCCGAACGGAGGCCGACGTCCTCTTTCTCGCGGACGGCGTCCGCGCCGCGCGCGAGGCCGGCGGCGGGGTCCTCCTTCATGTCGAACAGGTCCCCGAAGGAACGGGTCTTGAGGAACTCTTTGAGGCCGGCGCCTACCTTCTCTTCCGGACGCCTCCGAGCGATTACCGCGACCCTCTGCGGACGTTCGAACGGCGCGCGAAACGCCGGGTCTCCGACCCGACGACGTATTATCTCCACAGCGAGTTCATGCTCTGAAATGTCCAACTCTTTTACAACGCAACTCCTTGGGGGTCGAACCTGCCACCAATCGAACAAATTGTATTTATTTTCAGAATTAGTATTGACAACCGGGGAAAAAGATATATATTTAAGTTTAAAGACGATGAAAACAAAGACAGCCATTTCCGGATAACATGCTCACGCTCCTGGGAACATTCGAAAATCTGAGGCGAAACTAAAACGAGAAAAGCGGCGATGAAGGTTGCGTTGCTTTACAGCTCGAAAGCGGGAATGGCTTCATCGCTGGCCGGCCGTTATCCGGGCGATCCTCGCGACGAGGACGACGAGCCTCCACCCGATTTTCTCGCCGAGTGCGATTCCGACGAAACGATCTCCGCCGTGCGCGACGCTCTGCGGACGCGCTACGACGTCGTCCCGATCGAATCCGACGACCAGGCCTTCACCCGGCTGCGCAAGGCGCGGCCCGACCTCGTCTTCAACATCGCCGAGCGGCTTTTCGGCCCCAACCGCGAATCGCACATCCCGACGCTCTGCGAGATCCTCGACATCCCGTACACCGGCTCCGACCCGATGACGCTCGGGATCTGCCTCGATAAATCGCGGGCCAAGGAGATCCTTTCGTTCCACAAGATCCCGAACCCCGAGTTCTGGATCGTCGAACCCGGCGGCTCCGTGCCGCCGGACGTCGCCCTTCCCGCGATCGTCAAGCCCCTCTACGAAGGCTCGAGCAAGGGCATCAAGAACAACTCGGTCGTGGACGGCCGCGAGGACCTGTGCCTGCGCGTCCGCGAGGTCGTCGGGCTCTACAAACAGCCCGTCATCATCGAGCGGTTTCTCTCCGGGCGGGAATTCACCGTGGGCGTGCTCGGCAACCACCCCCGTTATGAGGTCCTGCCGATCGTCGAGATCGACCACGGCTTGCTTCCGGACGGGGCGCGGCCGATCTATTCCTACGAAGCGAAATGGATCTGGGACACGCCCGAGAAGCCGTTGGACATTTTCAAATGCCCGGCCCGGATTTCCGCCGAGCTCGCGGCGAAGGTTGCGGACCTCGTCATCCAGACGTGCCGGGTGCTCCGGGTCAAGGACTGGTGCCGGATCGACGTCCGGCTCGACGAGCGCGGCGAGCCGAATATCCTCGAGGTCAATCCCCTGCCGGGCATCCTTCCCAAGCCCGAGGACAACTCCTGCCTCCCCAAGGCGGCCCGGACCGCGGGCTACGCCTACAACGCCCTCATCCTTCGCGTCGCGGACGAGGCGCTTCGCCGCTGCGGACGCGGGGTCCCGAAGCCCGAACTTGCGGCCGCGGCCCCGGCGGGCCGGTCGACGGTGAACTGCCGATGAGCAAGCTCAAATCGAAGGACCTCCTGGTCGGTATCGCCTATAACGCCTACGACCCGCTGACGGGACGCAAGGTCGAGCGGCCGTCCGAGGAGTCCGTCGAACAGACCGCCCGCGAAGTCCTGGCGACCATCACCGAGCTCGGCTACACGTCCTTCATCCTGCCGCTGCACAAAAGTTTCATGTATTTCCTCAACCGGCTCAAGGACCTGAACGCCGACGTCGTCATCAACCTCTGCGAAGCGTTCGCCGGATATCCCCAACTCGAATCCAACGTCGCGGCCGCGTTCGAATTGATCGGCGTCGCGTTCACGGGCAACGACTCCCGGACGCTGGCCCTCTGCCTCAACAAGTTCAAGACCAAGGCCATCCTGAAGTCGTGCGGGCTCCCCACCGCCCCGGCCAAGCTCGTCGATACGCCGGATGTGAAACTCGACATTCCGTTTCCCGTCATCGTCAAACCGAACCGCGAGGACGCCAGCCTCGGCGTCGATACCGATTCCGTCGTGTCCGACCAGGAGGGGCTGCAGAAGCAGATCCAGAAAATTCTCGAGGTGTATGAGCAACCGGTCCTGGTCGAAGCCTTCATCGACGGCCGCGAGTTCAACGTCGCCGTCCTGGAGGACGGCAAGCCCGAAGCGCTCCCCGTGTCCGAGATCGATTTCTCGCAGATGCCCGAGGGGCAGGCGCGGATCCTGTGCTATGAAGCCAAGTGGCTCACGGACGACGTCCTCTACCGAGCGACGCCGCCCGTCTGCCCGGCCCAGGTGGATGACGCCCTGAAGGGGAAGCTCCAGGAGATGGCGGTCAAAGCGTTCCAGGCGGTCGAATGCCGCGATTACGCGCGCGTCGATTTCCGGATGGACAAGAAGGGCAAGATCTACATCCTCGAGGTCAATCCCAACCCCGACATCAGCCTCAACGCCGGATTCGCCCGGGCGCTGGGGGCCGCGGGGATCGAATACAGGATGTTCTGGCAGAAGCTCATCGAAAAAGCCCTGGCGCGGAAGGTGAAAAAATGATCCGGCCGATGCGGGACGAGGACCGGCCCGCCGTGAGGACGCTCATCGAGGCCACCCAATTTTTCCGGCCCGACGAGCTTGTCGTCGCTGAGGAGCTGATCGACATTTACCTTTACCATCCCCACCAGAAGGACTACGAGGTCGTGGTCGTCGAAACCCCGCGGGGCGAAGTCGCGGGCTACTTGACGTGGGGGCCGACGGCTCTCACCCTGGGAACGTACGACCTGTACTGGATGGCCGTTTCACCCGGTCATCAGGGGAAGGGGTACGGCCGGCAGCTCGTCGAATGGCTCGAAGCCAAGGTCAAAGCCCTCGGCGGCCGGATCATCATCATCGAGACGTCTTCGACGCCGAAATATGACCCGACCCGCCGGTTCTATCTTGGGCTGGGCTATCGAGAAATTGCCCGGCTCCCGGAATTTTACGCTCCGGGAGACGACCGGGTCATCTATATGAAGAGTTTGGTATGAAGGAGACTGGGACGATGGACGACTGGCCGCAAATTTTGAGGGGCAGCCTGCGGACGCCCGATGCGATCGCGAAGCATTTCGGTCTCGACATGACCGAGGTCCGCAAGGTGGCCCGCGTCTTCAAGACGCAAATCACGCCGTATTATGCGAGCCTCATCAAGCACAAGGGGGACCCGATCTGGCGCCAGGTGGTGCCGGACCCGGCCGAACTCGTCGAGAACACGGGTGTCGCGGACCCGCTCGCCGAGGAGGAGGACTCTCCCGTCCCGAGCATCGTTCATCGTTACCCCGACCGGCTGTTGTTTCTCGTTTCGCACTGCTGCGCTTCGTACTGCCGGTTCTGCACCCGGAAGCGAAAGGTGGGCGACCCATCGAAGATCCACCCCCGTTACATCGAAGAAGGGCTGGATTATATCCGGATGCACGACGAGGTCCGGGACGTCGTTGTCTCGGGCGGCGATCCGCTCATGCTGAGCGATGTCCGGCTCGAATATATCCTCAAGGAGCTGCGGGCGATTCCGCACCTCGAGATCCTGCGGATCGGAACGCGCGTCCCCTGCTTCCTGCCCCAGCGCGTGACGCCCGAGCTCGTGGCCATGCTCCGCCGGTACCATCCGCTTTACGTCAACGTCCATTTCAACCATCCCGACGAAATCACGCCCGAGGCGTCGCGGGCTCTCAATCTCTTAGCCGACGCCGGCATCCCGCTCGGCAACCAGACCGTCCTCCTCAAGGGCGTCAACGACGACCCGCTCGTCATGCGGCGGCTGATGCAGAAGCTGCTCATGGTTCGCGTCCGGCCCTATTATATCTATCAGGCCGACTATGTCATGGGCACCGAGCACTTGCGGACGACGGTGGAGAAGGGGCTTGAGATCATGGACGCCATCCGCGGCTGGACGTCGGGGCTCGCCGTTCCGTATTACTGCATCGACGCGCCCGGCGGCGGCGGGAAAATTCCCGTCCTGCCGAAATACGTCCAGACGATCAACGAACAGCAGGTCGTCATGCGGAACTATGCCGGCGAAGTCTTTCGGTATCCTCAGGTCGGGGTCGAGAAGAAGAAGCCGAGGAGAAAGGACCGGACTTATATCGAACCCTGTTACGGCGTGACCAACGTCCCGCCCATCGGCTGAAGGCCGGGGGCGCGTCGACAGCCCCTTTCCTAGAATGGAACGGGCGGGGGCGACCGATTATTCTACAAAAGCGGTTGCCCCGAAGCGGCTCCGGCGAGGAATGCGGCCAAACCCGGCGACTTCACGACCGCGAGCGCCTCGTCTGCCGTGAAATTGCGCTTCCGGCCGATCGATTCCAGGATCCGGATAATTGAGAGGGGGACTTCGGCCGCCTGGCCGGCGTCCTCCTGCCGGTCCTTCAGGAACGCGATCGAGTCGAAGAGGACCGCGTTCGCTTCTCCATATGAGATCGGTCGGCGCGTTCCGTTTTGACGGACCCATTGGGCGTTGGTCAGGACGTCGTTCACATGGAGCTGGATGAGATAGGTCGCGCGGCCGACGAGCTTCAGATTCGTGGGGCTGACGTTGGTCATGGTGTTGCCGATGACCCTGCCGAGCTTGGCCATCACCGCGGTCGAATGGGCGTTGAGCACAATCTTCAGGGCGATGTGCTGTTGGACCCGGAACGGATCGTTTTCGGCGGGAACGACGAGTTCGATCGTGACCAACGTCGGAGACTTGCGGTACGGCCCGGGTTTCAATTTTCCTACGGGGGCGACCACGATGCCCATGGCGGGGCCGGGAGAAGGCTTATCTTTAATTAAAAGGACGCCGACGTTGGCGCCCTGAGAAACGAATGAATTGAGGAACCGGCCGAAGACGGAATCCGGCTTCACCCCGTCCTCGACCTCGGGCCCGAGCTCGGCCACGACGCCGAGGTCGCCCCATTTCGGGCCACGCTTTTTTTGATTGATGTCCGAAAACGAAAAATCATAGAGGTTCTGCTGGTCGTTTCCCGCCCTGGTCAGGCTATCCAAGGCTTTTTCCTTTAAATAGAGGTCTTCGACCTGGTCTTCGAGCGGAGCCTCGTAGACCTCGGGCGCCAGCCCCCGGAACGGACGGCCCAGGAACGCCTGCCAGGCCGAGGCGATGTCGCGCGCCTCGGTCCAGACCTGGATCCAGCATTTCCGCGCGGGCTCATTCACGGTGTCGAGCGGATACAACCGGAAGGTCGGGCTCCGCTCGGTGCTGTCGATGAAAACCGTGATCAACCCCGCCTTGGCGAAGTACGTCGAGAAACGGCCTGTTTCGTAGGTCTTGGCTTCGAGTTCGGTCAGCCGGGCGAGGGAGGCGATGTTTTTCCGGATTTCCTGGAGAAGAACCGGGAATTTGCGAAGACGGGCTTCGATCGTCGTTTCGTCCTTGAAGCCGGCCTGGGCCATCTCTTTTTTATTGAAGATCCGCCGCAGGACGCGCTCGACGGCCGTTTCGAGGGCGCTGCCGATGACGAACGTTTCGATCGTAGTTGCCTGCATCCGGGTCGAACCCGTGACCGCCTGCGGGCCCGTCGCGAGGTTGATTTTAGTGATCCCGGGCTCCTCGAGGACCCGGCGGCTCCTCTCGAACGGCCGGAGCTTGTCGTCCGGATTGTTATAGACGAAGTAGAGCCGCTTTCGGCTCTCGGACGGAAGATAGCCGGGCGCGGCCTTCCACGCCTCGAGGGCGGCGAGGATCGTTCCGATCACGGACGAGGTCTCCCCGCCTTCGGTGATGCAGATGACGAGGTCGTCTTTTTTGATGTCGCGGTCCTGGAGCTGAAGGCGGCCGATGAGCGGCAGGTCCTCGAACCCTTCGAGCGAACTGATGAGGGCCCGGTCGCCGCCCGTCATTTCACCGATGAGCTCGTTTTCGACCGCGGGGTCCAGCCGGCCCTGGAGCTTCGCGCCCAGGACGGGGTCCGCTTTCAGTTTGCGCCAGAAAGGACGCCAGAAGCTCGACTCGACCTGCTTCGCCAAACGGCCGGTCGCGCCGCAACCGTAGATGTAGATCTTCTTCTTGCCGAGGATCGCGTATTCGAGCTCCGAGACGAGACCGTCCAGAACGCCCTTGCCCTGCGCCAGGGCTTCGGTCTTCGCGGCGATGTCGTCGTCCACCGCAAAGAGCATGCGCAGGCCGGCCTCGGTATCGGTCTTGACCTTGTCGCTGAGGTTCCAGGTTTTAGGATGGCGCTGTTCGGTGAGCAGCGTATGAAGCTGGAACTGAGTTTTGTTGAGGACGTAATCGACCGATTCGGGCGACGTCGTAACGGCCAGCAGCTTGAGAAGACCGGCGTCGCCCGCCTGCTCTTGGGCGCTCGGGCCGGAGCCAAGGACGAAGACGCCAAAAAGAAGCAGGATCGGGACCGGACGCCGGCGGCGCCGCTCATCCGTACTGGTGCGTGTCATCCAGGATGTCTCCTTCGCGCCAGGCCCGGGTCCAGTCGTCGACCGTGAAGACCAAAAACGCCCCGTCCGTCGTCGAACAGACGATGCGGTTCAACCCGGCGTTGATGATCATCTTCTTGCAGATAAAGCAGGGAAACGCGTTGATGACGGTTCCGGCGTCCGCGGTCGTTCCGTGGATGTACATATCGCCGCCGAGGAGGCTCACGCCCGCCCGGGCGGCGTTGACGATCGCGTTCTGCTCGG